>JAUYMV010000121.1 GCA_030698645.1 Mesorhizobium sp. | reverse complement strand
GATTGCCGGCGACCTTCTTGGCATCGAAGACATGCAGCGGCCGGCCGCGGTCGAAGGTGATGTAATTGGTGATGTCGACCAGCGCGTTGATGGGCCTGAGGCCGATGGCGATCAGCCTCTGCTGCAGCCATTTCGGCGATGCGCCATTCCTGACGCCCTTCATGAGCCTCAGCGCGAAGCCGCGGCAGAGCGGGTCCGTGCCCTCGAAATCGAGCGTCACCTTGACCGGGCAAGCGCCCTTGCCCTTGACCGGCGCGACCGGCGGGGTTTTCAGCGTGCCCAGCCCGCTCGCCGCCAGGTCGCGCGCGATGCCGTGAATGCTCGTCGCGTCCGGCCGGTTCGGCGTCAGGTTGATGTCGATGACCGGATCGTCGAGTTTTGCATAGGCGGCGAAGCTGGCGCCGACCGGCGCGTCGGCGGGCAGGTCGATGATGCCGTCATGGCTGTCGGAAAGTTCAAGCTCGCGCTCGGAACACATCATGCCGAAACTCTCGACGCCGCGGATCTTGCCGACGCCAAGCGTCACGTCGATGCCGGGCACATAGGCGCCGGGCGCAGCGAAGGCGCCGACGAGGCCCGCGCGCGCATTGGGCGCGCCGCAGACGACCTGCACCGGAGGCTTGCCGTCGCCCGTATCGACGGTCAGCACCTGCAGCTTGTCGGCGTCGGGATGGCGCACGGCCGTCAGCACGCGCGCGATGACGAAAGGCTTCAGGCTCGCCTTGTCGTCGACATGCTCGACCTCGAGGCCGATCGACGTCAGCCGCTCGACGATCTCGGGAAGCGTGGAGTCGGTCTCGAGATGGTCCTTGAGCCAAGATAGGGTGAGTTTCATTGTTCGCCTGTTCTTACTTCTTGCAGTGCAGTTCCAGCAGCACGGCGCTGCCATACATCCGAGTTGATCGCCGAGTTATCCACGCCCACCCCTGACATGCTTCACCAGAACCTCGTTGATCCGGCTCTGCCAGCCGGGGCCGGTCGAGCGGAAATGCTCTACCACTTCCTGGTCGAGCCTCAGTCCGACGCGCTCCTTGACAGGCGCCTTCTGTGGTCCGCGCTGTCCGCGCGCGCGCTCGAACACCTCGACGATCTCGGGGAACACATCCTTCATCGGCCGGAAGTGCTTGAAATCCTCTTCGGTCAGCTCTCGTACTTCGCCCTCCTCATCGGTGAGGGGGGGGCGGTCGTTCGGAAGCCGAGGCAATGATCTTCTGCTCACGGTCGTTCGCCTTTCTAAATGAGATGACCCGCATGCGATCGTCTCGCTCTGTCCAGCACACCACGTAGAGACGCCCCTCGATGTAGCCGTAGGTGACGAAGCGCTGCTCGCCATAGTCCTGCCGGTTGTCGATCGTGGTCATCGCCGTAGACATGTCGATCTTCGCGACGTCCGCGAAATCCAGACCACGCTCTTCAAGAGCCTGCCGTCTCTTCTCCTCGTTCCACTCCAGTTCCATCCATACACAACATATTTATTTGTGGCCACAAACTAATCAACTGCTCAGCCCCCCGAACAGCGTCGGCATGTCGAGCGGCCGGAATCCGTAGTGCGACAGCCAGCGCACGTCCGCGTCGAAGAAGGCACGCAGGTCCGGCATGCCGTATTTCAGCATGGCGATGCGGTCGATGCCCATGCCCCAGGCAAAGCCCTGGTATTCGTCAGGATCGAGCCCGCCGGCGCGCAGCACGTTCGGATGCACCATGCCGCAGCCCAAGATCTCCATCCAGTCGCTGCCCTCGCCGAAGCGCACTTCGCCCGGCCGCGAGCGGTCGCACTGGATGTCGACCTCGAG
Organism: Mesorhizobium sp.; assembly: GCA_030698645.1. Taxonomy (GTDB): domain Bacteria; phylum Pseudomonadota; class Alphaproteobacteria; order Rhizobiales; family Rhizobiaceae; genus Mesorhizobium_A. Next base: position 3,634 of record JAUYMV010000121.1, on the reverse strand, counting down.
GCTCGGCTCGGTGAAGGGGAAGAAGCTGGGGCGGAAGCGCATCTTGACCGACGGCACCTCGAAGAACGCCTTGCAGAACTCCTCCAGCACCCATTTCATGTTGGCGACATTGGCGGTCCTGTCGATGACGAGGCCCTCGACCTGGTGAAACATCGGCGAGTGCGTGGCATCCGAATCCTGGCGGTAGGTCTTGCCCGGAATGACGATGCGGATCGGCGGTTTCTGCGCCTCCATGGTGCGGATCTGCACCGGCGAGGTATGCGTGCGCAGAAGCTTGCGCGTGCCGTCGGCGCCTGCGTTGAAGAAGAAGGTGTCGTGCATTTCGCGCGCCGGGTGGGCGTCGGGGAAGTTCAGCGCGGTGAAGTTGTAGTGGTCGGTCTCGATGTCCGGCCCCTCGGCAATAGCGAAGCCCATGTCGCCGAAGATCGCGGCGATCTCGTCGATGACCTGGCTGATCGGGTGGATGCGGCCGCGCTCGGCCGGCGACTGGCGCACCGGCAGCGTCACGTCGACCTTTTCGGCGAGAAGCCGGGCCGACACCGCGACATCCTTCAGTTCGGCCTTGCGCGCCACCAGCGCCTCGGTTACCCGCGCCTTCAGCCCGTTGATCGCCGGACCCTTCACCTGACGTTCGTCGGCCGACATGGCGCCCAGCGTCTTCAGCAATTCGGAGACGGATCCCTTCTTGCCGAGCGCGGCGAGGCGCACCGTCTCGATCGCGGCTTCGTCGGCCGCCGCCGCGATATCGGCCAATAGCGCCTGCTCAAGTTTGTCGAAACTGCTGTCGCTCACTGTTTCAATCCGATGTGCGAGTGGTCGGGTAGGGCCGCCGGTGCCGGCCCAGGTCTGCCCGGGTCAAAGAAAAACCCGCGCCAGCCTTGCCAGCGCGGGTTTCCCAAATCAGAATTTCTCGTGCTTGGGAAGCGCTGGATCAGGCCACAGCGCCTTCAAACTCGTTCGGCATGCCGTTCTTGAGGTATTCGAGCGCAGCCTTCGCCTTGACGACGAGCGCGGCGAAAGCGGCTGGCTCGTGGATCGCCATGTCGGACAGGATCTTGCGGTCGATCTCGATGCCGGACTTGTTCAGCCCGTCCATGAAGCGGCCATAGGTCAGGCCGTGCTCGCGGGTCGCCGCGTTGATGCGCTGGATCCACAGGGCGCGGAAGTTCCGCTTGCGGTTCTTGCGGTCGCGATAGGCATACTGCAGCGACTTCTCGACCGCCTGCTTGGCGATGCGGATGGTGTTCTTGCGACGGCCGTAGAAGCCCTTCGCGGCGTCCAAAACCTTCTTGTGCTTGGCGTGGGACGTAACGCCCCGTTTTACGCGTGCCATGTCATGATCTCCTTAATTCGGTTCCGGGCCGCCGGCTCAAAGGCCGTTCGGCAGAAAATTCTTGATGACCTTCTTGCCGTCCGGTTCAGCCAGAACCATCGTGCCGCGGGCATTTCGAATGAACTTGTTGGAACGCTTGATCATGCCGTGGCGCTTGCCGGCGGCGGCCGACAGGACTTTGCCCGTGGCCGTGATCTTGAACCGCTTCTTGGCGGCCGATTTGGTCTTCATCTTGGGCATTTTGCTACTCCTTATGGGGCGTTCGCCCCTGTTTTTGTCTCCGGACCGACCAAAGTCCGGAAAGCATCAAAAACCGCCACGGCATGCCCTGCCGGGCGGTTTGGAACGCGGCCTTATAACGACGCGGCCGGCAAAGCGCAACAATGATTCGGAGCCATAACGCGCCGGCTTCAGAGTAGGCGCAGGAGCACCGGGAGGCTGCCCGCCTCCTGGGCCGCATCGATCAGCTCGAAGATCGGCATCGCGACGAGGAAAATCAGGCCATCGAGAAGCGTCGTCAGCAACAGCCTGGACTGGAAACCGTCGATGGCTCCGTCGCGGTAGAGCCGCGGATCCGGCAAGAAGCGCGGCACGCTGGCAAGATAGGCCTGGTAGTCCGCGCCGAGCGTGGCCGAGAGGAATTTTTCCTCGCGCAATATGACGATGTGGAAGGCGGCGGCACAGCCGACGCCGAAGAGCAACGCGACGGTCACGCTGCCGGTCTGGGCGCCGACGCCGGCGGCGGCGATCGCCGAGAAGAGATAGAGCGGGTTGCGCATGATCGAATACGGCCCGGTATTCACGATCGACGCCGATTTCCGGCCGCCGATATAGAGGGTCGACCAGAGTCGTCCGGCGATGCCGATGACGATCAGCACGATCCCGATCATCTCGATCGCCTCATGCATGAGCGTTTCCGGCGGAAACACCGATTCCACGAATAGCAGTGCCGCCAGCACGGCGACGAGAAGCGCCGCCAAAAGCAGGCGGCGCATGCGTTGATAGCCGCCGAGCGAGGAAGTGTGATCAGCCATCGGGCTACCGGGTCAGCGTGGCGAAAGCACCATCATCATCTGGCGGCCTTCGAGCTTCGGCTCGGCTTCCACCTTGGCGATCGTCTCGACCTCCTGGCGCACCCTGTTGAGGAGTTCCATGCCGAGTTCGAGATGGGCCATTTCGCGGCCGCGGAAGCGCAGCGTCAGCTTGACCTTGTCGCCTTCGTCGAAGAAGCGGCGCACGGCCTTCATCTTGGTCTCGTAGTCGTGCGAATCGATGTTCGGGCGCATCTTGATCTCCTTGATCTCGATGACCTTCTGATTCTTGCGCGCCTCGGCGGCCTTCTTTTGGCTGGCATATTTCAGCTTGCCCAGATCGGTAATCTTGCACACCGGCGGCTCTGCGTTGGGCGAAATCTCGACGAGGTCGAGGCCGAGTTCCTCGGCGGCCAGCAGCGCGTCCTGAATGGACACCACGCCGCGATTGGCGCCGTTTTCGTCGATGAGCTGAACCTGCGGAACGCGGATGTCGCGGTTCGAGCGCGGGCCGTCCTTGGTCGGGGCAGCGGACTTGAAAGGTCTGCGAATGGTCGTGGTCTCCTGAATCGTTGACGTTGCGGCGAACCGGCGCGACAGCGCCGGAGAACAGGGCAGTTGTGTTACCCGCTCTCGCGCTTCAATACCACAGCGGCGCGAAAAAAACAGCGCCCTGCTGTCGCCGGATCGCCGCCGGGCGACGTCGCGCCGGCTCTTTTCGTCACCCGGCGTCTGTGCCAGAACGCAGCCACACGCAGGATCCCGCATGAGCACCACGTCCGAACCAGACCTCCTCGACGTCGCTGGCGTACCGATCGCGGTGCGCCACCGGGCAGGCGACCCGCCCGGCCTCGTCTGGCTCGGCGGCTACCGCTCCGACATGCGCGGCACCAAGGCCGAGGCGCTCGACGACTGGGCCGCGCGCACCGGCCATGCCTTCACCCGGCACGACTATTCCGGCCATGGCGAATCGGGCGGCGCGTTTCGCGACGGCACCATCTCGCGCTGGCTCGCCGAGAGCCTTGCCGTGTTCGACCGTTTCACGACCGGGCGCCAGATTCTGGTCGGTTCCTCGATGGGCGGCTGGATCGCGCTGCGCATGGTCCAGGAACTGCGCAGGGTGGGCGCCGGCGACCGCATCGCCGGGCTAATCCTGCTCGCCCCGGCGCCGGATTTCACCATGGAGCTGATGGAGCCGCTGCTGACGGAGGCGCAGAAGCGCGATATCGCCGAGAAGGGCTTTCTGGAGGAGGTGTCGGAATACGCCACC
>JAUYMV010000035.1 GCA_030698645.1 Mesorhizobium sp. | reverse complement strand
CGCTCTCGCGCAGTGCCTCAGCGATACGGCGGGACTGTGGCGTGGCCAGCGCGATGGCGAGCGCGCGCCCCTTGGCGGTCGGGTAGAGCTCGCGCTGGCGCCGGTCGCGCGGCCCCTGCACCTGGACGATGTGGTCTGTGTCGATCAGTTGCTTCAGCACACGCGCCAGGCTCTGCTTGGTGATCTGCAGCACGTCGAGCAGTTCCGCCACGGTCAATCCCGGCATGCGGTTGACGAAATGCAGCACGCGGTGATGGGCGCGACCAAAATTGTATCCTTCGAGGATATGGTCCGGATCGGACGTGAAATCGCGATAGGCGAAGAACAGCAGCTCGATGATCGAAAAGTCGATTCCGTCGGCGCGGGTCAGCGCCGTTCGGATCGGCTCGCCCGGTGGATTTGCGTTGCCTTTCATCGGTCCTCTTCATGCTTCGCACAAATTTATGTCAGCCATGTTGACATAAATTTTGGCGACTGGTAATTTTTGTCAAGGTTTTCGGCCATTGGCGACCGAAAGCCAAGGGATGAACGCTTTTTTCGCAACTTCCTTCACCGGACGGTCAAATGACGCCGGAGGCACGGTTCGATAGCGGTTTGCGCGCCGGACGCCTATGATCGGAAGACAAGATACAACGGCCACAAGGCCCCGAGGAGGTAATCATGGCATCCGTTCCGTTCGATCAACTCGATGGTTTCATCTGGATGAATGGCGAATTTGTCAAATGGGCGGACGCCAAGATCCACGTACTGACGCACGGGTTGCATTATGCGAGCGCGGTGTTCGAGGGCGAGCGCGCCTATGGCGGCGAGATCTTCAAGCTGACCGAACATACCGAGCGGCTGCACAATTCCGCCAAGCTGCTCGGCTTCGAGATCCCCTATTCCGTCGCGACGATCGACGACGCCTGCCGCGAACTGCTGGATAAGCAGGGATTTCGCGATGCCTATGTGCGGCCGATCGCCTGGCGCGGATCCGAAATGATGGGCGTGTCGGCGCAGCATAACCGGATCAACTGCGCCATCGCGATCTGGCAGTGGCCGAGCTACTTCGATCCCGAGCAGAAGCTGAAGGGCATCCGTCTCGACCTGGCGGAGTGGCGCCGGCCCGATCCGCGCACCGCGCCGTCGCGCTCCAAGGCGGCCGGCCTCTACATGATCTGCACGCTGTCGAAGCATGCCGCGGAATCCAAGGGCTATGCCGATGCGATGATGCTCGACTGGCGCGGGCAGGTTGCCGAAGCCACCGGCGCCAACATCTTCTTCGTCAAGGATGGCGTGATTCACACGCCGACGCCGGACTGCTTCCTCGACGGGATCACCCGGCGCACGGTGATCGGGTTGGCCAAGAAGCGCGGCTACGAGGTCGTCGAGCGCGCCATCATGCCGGAGGAACTGGACGGCTTCGAGCAGTGCTTCCTGACCGGCACCGCGGCCGAAGTGACGCCGGTTTCGGAAGTCGGCCCCTATCGCTTCACGGTCGGCGAGATCGCCAAGACGCTGATGAACGACTACTCGGCCGAAGTTCAGCCGAAGCATGCGATCGCAGCCGAATAGGCGCTAGACTGCCAGTGGGAGCGCGGGCGGCGCCGGTTGCCGCCGCGTTCCTGCTCTGTTCGTCGATGTTTGACTTTCGTCTAATTCCACGTTTCATGTCGTGGCGTCGCGGCGCCTGAGTCCGCGCGCCTATTGAGAGGGGATAGGCTTATGAACATGGACGTCATTCTTCCGATCATCGTGCAGATCGTCAGCGGCATCATCGGCGGGCAGGCGGTCGGCGCGGCCGTCAAACAGGCGGCGATGGGCCAATTGCCGAAGATACTCAG
>JAUYMV010000118.1 GCA_030698645.1 Mesorhizobium sp. | reverse complement strand
GCCGGAGACACCCGGGCCGCCCGATGGACTCGTCTTGGTCGGGTCCTGGTAGCGCGGGATGACACGCGCCACGTCGAGCGCTGCGTCCTGGATCGCTTCGCTGCTGGCGCCCTCCGGCAACGCGGCCAGCGCCTCGACCAGCGAGGCCAGCGCGGCGCGCTCCACCTCGTCGGGCGCGCGGTAGTTCTTCTTCACGAAGTCGCGGAAATACTGGATCGCGTAGTTCACCAGCCGGTCGAGATGGGGATGCGTCTGCGGCGTGACGCCCGGCGCATAGTTCGAGATGAAGCCCCACATGACGGCCGAATTCTCGGGGTTCGATGCCGTCGCAAGGTTGAGCAGCAGCGAGAACGGGACCGGCAGGTCGAGCGCCGGCGGATTGCCGTCGTGCATGTGCCAGACCGGATTGTTGAGCCGGTCCTTCCAGTCCTGCTTCGGATAGGCGGCGAGGAAGCTGTAATACTCGTCGACCGCCTTCGGAATGACGTCGAAATAGAGCCGCTTGGCCGTGCGCGGCTTCTGGTACATGTAGAGGCCGAGGCTCTCGGTCGGCGCATAGGTCAGCCATTCGTCTATCGTCAGGCCATTGCCCTTCGACTTCGAGATCTTCTGGCCCTGGTCGTCGAGGAAGAGCTCATAGACGAAATGCGCAGGCGCGCGCCCGCCCAGAATGTTGCAGATGCGATCGTAGACGATGGCGTTGGTCTGGTGATCCTTGCCGAACATCTCGAAATCGACGCCGAGCGCTGCCCAGCGCATGCCGAAATCGGGTTTCCACTGCAGCTTGACCGCGCCGCCGGTGACGGCGAGCGTCGTCTCCTCCCCCTCCTCGTCGTCGAAAGTGATCGTACCGGCCTTGGCGTCGACGGACTTCATCGGCACGTAGAGGACGCGCCCGCTCTTCGGCGAAATCGGCAGGAACGGGCTGTAGGTGGCCTGGCGCTCCGGTCCGAGCGTCGGCAGCATGACGGCCATGATCTGGTCGTAGCGTTCGGCCGCGCGCAGCAGGACCTCGTCGAAGCGGCCGGACTTGTAATAGTCGGTCGCGCTGGCGAACTCGTAGTCGAATCCGAACGTGTCGAGGAACCGGCGCAGCATCGCGTTGTTGTGGTCGCCGAAGCTCGGATATTCGCCTCCGAACGGGTCGGGAACCGAGGTCAGCGGCTTGTGCAGATGCGGCTCCAGGAAGGCGCGGTCCGGCAC
>JAUYMV010000114.1 GCA_030698645.1 Mesorhizobium sp. | reverse complement strand
ACAGCGCCGGGGCGCGCGGGTTCTTCGCCTGGCTCGACGGCATGCTCGAGCGGATCTGAGCGCATGCATCCGGCGCCCTCGATCATCCTTTTCACCACACTGTCCGGCCTCGGCTACGGCCTGGCCGCCGTGCTCGGCCTTGGCCTGCTCGATGCGTCCGCCATGGCGACCAAACTGGCGCACCTCCTGGCGCTCGGGCTGATCGCCGGCGGACTGCTGTCCTCGACGCTGCATCTCGGCAATCCGCAACGCGCCTGGCGGGCGTTCTCGCAATGGCGCACCAGCTGGCTGTCGCGCGAGGGCGTTCTGGCGGTGACGAGCTTCGTGCCGCTCTCGCTGTCGGCCGTCGCGTCAATCTGGTCGGGCGAATATCTCCCACTTTCCGGCCCCCTCGGCGCCGCGCTTTGCGCCGCCACGGTCTACTGCACGGCGATGATCTATGCGTCGCTCCGCTCCGTGCAGGCGTGGAACACGCAATTGACGCCGCTCTGCTACCTGCTGTTCGCGCTTGCCGGGGGGCTGGTCTTGGCCAGTCTTTTCGCCAGCCTGGGCGGCGGGTCCGTCGGGCTCATAGCGGTTCTCGCCGTCATGGCGATTGCCGGCGCCTGGGTGGCGAAACTCGCTTGGTGGCGACGCATGGCGGCGGAGCCGCCGCTGTCGACGCCCGTGTCGGCGACCGGGCTCGGCTTCATAGGCAAGGTGCGCCTGCTTGAGCGGCCGCATGTCAACGGCAACTACCTGACCGACGAGATGGGATTTCGCGTCGCGCGCAAGCATGCCGCGAAACTGCGCGCCATTGCCATTGGCCTCGGCGCAATCGTTCCGGCGGCGGTCCTTGCGGTCGTCGCGCTGACTGCCGGGGAGGGCGGCTGGCTTGCGGCGCTCGCCTGTATCGTCGCGGCGCTGTCGTTCCTGGCGGGCGTGCTGGCGGAGCGCTGGCTGTTCTTCGCCGAGGCGCGCCACGCGGTGATGAACTATTACGGCGGCTAAGGCTGTTTGCGCGGCCCGCGCTTGCCGCGCCGCGTCCGGATCTCCCAGCGCCGGTGGAACCACATCCACTGGCCCGGATTCTCGCGCACCCAGGCTTCGACCGTATCGTTCATCTTTTGGGCGAGCGCGGCGATGTCGACGCGGCCGTCGCTGCCGCGTGGCATGGCGATCTTCTCGCACATTTCGAGCCGGTAGCGATTGTCGGGCAGGCGGACGCAGCGCACGCCATGCACGTCGCAATCATACTGACGCGCGAGCTTCGGCAGCAGCGGGCTCGTCTCGCAGGGCCGCCCGAAGAAGGTGGTCGGCAGGCCGCCATGGAACTTCTGGTCGACGAGCGCGCCAATGTTTCCGCCGCCTTCGAGCACGCGCGCAAGCGTGAACGCGACGCCGGCGCGCGACGGCACCAGCCTGCTGCCGGAGACCCTGCGGGCGGCGCCCAGTTCCTGCGCGAGAAAAGGATTGTTCGGCGCGCGAAAGAGCGAGGTGATCGGCATGCCGAAGGCTTCGGAGGCGACCGGGAACATCTCGAAGCAGCCGAGATGGGCGGTGAAGAATATGGTTGGCGTCTTCGCGTCGCGGAGCCGGAAGAAAATGTCGCGGCCCGCCACCTCGACGCGCCCCGGCACCTTCTCCTCCAGATCGTAGTCGAACAGCCGGTCGAGGAAGATGTATTCGGCGGCGAGCCGGGCCATGTTGCCCCACATGTCCGACGCGATCTGGCCAATCTCGGTTTCGGACTTTTCGGGAAACGCCTGGCGCAGGTTGTCGAGCGCGATCCGGTGGCGGCTGCTCCACGGGCCGAAGCGGCGGCCGAGCCCGTCGGAGATGTTCAGCGCACGGTCGGCCGGAAGCCGCCGCAGCAGCCAGAAGATCGCCAGCACCGCCCGGGCGACCAGCCAGTAGTTCGCGGTTTTCGCCGCTGCAAGCAAGCTGGAGACAAGCCGGTTCAAGGCAGCATCGCCCGCATCCGCGTCAATCGAGCCTGAGCAGGATCTTGCCGAACACGTCGCGGCCTTCCATGCGCCGCAGCGCTGCGTCGATGCCGTCGAAACGGGTTTCGGTGTCGATCACCGGATGCACCTTGCCGGTCGCCATCTTGGCCATCGCATCGGCCATGTTCTGCATACGGCAGCCGAACGAGCCGAAGATCTTCAGCTGCTGCTGGAAGAGCTGCATCAGGTTCATCGTGGTGGACACGCCAGATGTCGAGCCACAGGTCACCAGGCGGCCGCCGCGCTTCAGGCTCAGCATCGAACCGGCCCAGGTATCCGCGCCGACATGCTCGAACACGACGTCGACGCCCTTCTTCGCCGTCAGCTTGCGCACCACGCCCTCGAAACGATCCTCGCGGTAGTTGATGACGTGATCGGCGCCGAGCGCCTTGGCCTTGTCGATCTTGTCGTTGGAGCCGACCGTGGTGATGACCGTGCAGCCGGCGAGCTTGGCGAGCTGGATGGCCGCGCTGCCGATGCCCGATCCGCCGGCATGCACCAGCACGGTTTCACCAGCCTCGAGCTTCGCATTGTCGAACAGCATGTGCTCGACGGTGCCGAAGGTGATCGGCGTGACGGCGGCCGCCACCTCGTCGACGCCGGCCGGCGCCGGCACCAGCAGGCGGGCCGGCAGGTTCATGCGTTCCTGGGCGAAGCCGTCGAGGTGGAAGCCGTGCACGCCGGCGACGTTTTCGCAGAGATTGTCGCGCCCTTCGCGGCAGGCCCGGCAATGGCCGCAGGTGCGCGCGCCGTAGATGGCGACCAGTTGCCCCGGCTTCAGGCCGGTCACGCCGTCGCCGACCGATTCGACGACGCCGGAGGCCTCCGCGCCGATGGTCAGCGGCATCTTGCGCTTGGCGAACGCCATGCCGCGCCAGCCCCAGACGTCGATGTGGTTCAGCGCGACGGCGCGGATGGCGACGGTCGCTTCACCTGGAGCGGGTGGCGGCGGCGGCGCGATGTCGGCCACCTCGATGCGGCGGTCGGCGACCAGTTGCAGTGCGCGCATGCGAAAAATTCCCTGTCGAAGCAGCGTGCCGATTAGACCGGTTCACGGGCCATGACAAGGCAGGCGTTCTGGCCGCCGAAGCCGAAAGAATTCGACAGCACGGCCGAAACGTCGGCGCTGCGCTTGACGTTCGGCACCACGTCGAGGTCGATCGCCGGGTCGGGAACGTCGTAATTGATGGTCGGCGGCAGCACGCCCTCCAGCATCGTCATCAGCGAGAACGCCGCCTCGACGGCGCCCGCGGCCGACAATGTGTGACCGATCATCGACTTGTTGGACGACACCGGAACCGACTTTATGCGCGCGCCGAACACCGTCGACAGCGACAGATGCTCCATCTTGTCGTTTTCGGGCGTCGAGGTGCCATGGGCGTTGACGTAGCCGATCTCGTCTTCGGACATGCCGGCGTCGAGCAAGGCGGCCTTGACGGCGGCGATCGCCGGCGAGCCGTCGGGCTTGGACCGCGTGCGGTGGAAATCGTCCGACTTTTCGCCACAGCCGCGCAGGATGCCGAGCACGCGCGCACCGCGCGCCAGCGCGCTTTCGAGCGACTCGAAGACGAGCGCCGCGGAGCCTTCGGCGAGAACGAAGCCATCGCGGTCCTTCGAGAACGGCTTCGACGCCTTTTCGGGCATGTCGTTCTGCGTCGAGAGGGCGGACAGCAGCGAAAAACGGATCAGGGCCTCGGCCGTCGCCGAACCGTCGGCGCCGATCGAGATCGCGCGGTCGCATTCGCCGCGCCGGATCGCCTCGACGCCGAGCTGGATCGCGGTCGCGCCCGAGGCGCATGCCGTCGACGTGGTGATCGGCAGTCCGCGTGTCCCGAAGGCGTCGGCAAGGCGGTCGGCGACCGTGCCGAACTGCGCCGCCTCGAACAGCGCGCTCGGACCCGCCTTGCGCGCAACGGCCAGCAGCCGGCCATAGCCGGTCAGCGCATCGTCTTGGCGGTAGAGCGCCAGGCGCTCCTGCCACGACAATTCGACGGGAGGTGCTGCGAGAAAGAGCGGACCGCCGAAATCGGAGCCGATGCCGGCCTGGGCGATCGCCTCGCGGCCGGCCATCTCGGCCATCTCGTAGGTCAGCGCCGCCATGCCGAGATTGCTCGACGGAAGAAAGTCGACAGTGCCGGCGATCTGCGTCTTCAGATGGTCGATGGGAAACCGGGTGATCGGGTGGATGCCGGACTTGCCGGCGGTGAGTGCCGCCCAATTTTCCGTCATCCCCGCGCCGAGCGAAGTGACGACGCCCAGGCCTGTCACCGCAACGACCGGCCGTCCGAGATGATCTGTCGTCTTCGCCATGCCTTGTCCTCAGGCCTTGCGGATCAGCGCGGCACCTTCGCCGCGGTAATAGCCGACCGTTGTCGCGAGCACGGCGTCCGGCGCGCCGTCAAAGGGCGTTTCGACCATGTTGTCGAGTGCCGGAAGGGCGGCTCCCCTGGAGATGGCCAGTGCCGCGAGCGCGATCGCGAAGGGAAACTCCGCTTCCTTGACATGGCCGATCAGCGCCGAGATGCCGCGAAAGGCGCTGCCCTCGAGCGCCGAGAGCTCGGCCGCGGTCGCGTCAATCGCGCCGGACGCGCCCGAAATCACCAGCCTGTCGCCGCCCGGCGCGGCAAGCGCGTCAAGCAGCCGGCCGATGCCGGCGGCGAGCGCGCCGGGCGCGCGATTGGTGCGCGAGGAGGCGACTCGGTCGATGATCGCGTAGGGCGTCCTGCCGCGTGCCACGGCATGCTCGCGCGTTTCCAGCACGAGGAACGCCGCGCCGGAGCCCGATATGACCCCGCCGCCCTCGGCGGAGCGGTGCCAAAGCGGCTCCCATGCGCCGTGTTGCAGATGGCCGTCGAGCTCATAGCCGAGCAGCATGTCGGGATGTTCGGTCTGGAATGCGCCGCCGACGAGAACATGCGACGAGGTGCCGGCGCGCAGCCGCGCGGCCGCGGTTTCGACCGCCGAGATGCCAGCGGACTCCTCGCCCATGAAGGTGCGGGACGAGCCGGTCACGTTGTGGACGATAGAAATGTTGCCGGCCATCAGATTGGACAGTTGCGCCAGGAACAGCGTCGGGCGCAGGTCGGTGGTGAGCTTCTCGTTCAGCAGGATCTCGGTGTCGTTGCGCGACAGCGACGCCTCGAGGATGTTCGCGTCGACCTCCTCGTCGCGCTCGCCGCCGCCCGCCGCGACGATCATGTCCATCGTTGCGCAGAGTCCGGCATCGCCCTTGATGCCCGAATCGTCGAGCGCGAGACCCGCCGCATAGACGCCGAGCCGCTGCCAGGTCTCCATCTGGCGCTGGTCGCCGCGCTTGGGAATCTGCAGACCCCAGTCGATCTCGGGCAGGGCGTGGATGGTGTAGGGCGGAAATCGCGTGCTGTCGGTGACCGGCGGCACGACGGGCGCCATGAAGGCCTGCCAGTGCGCCTCGGCACCCTCGCCGAGGCAGGAAACCAGGCCGATTCCGGTGATGACGACGTCGCGCGGGCTCATATCCGGCTCATGTGCGGCAAGCCATGCGGGGCCGTCAAGCCTCACGCGGCCTTGGCGGCCACGAGCGCGTCGATCTTGGCGCAGAGATTCTTCATGACGAAGTATTCCTCGGTCGGAACGCGTCCCTCGTTGACG
>JAUYMV010000113.1 GCA_030698645.1 Mesorhizobium sp. | reverse complement strand
CACGAGGCGACGGTCGCCTCTGACCGCTGTTATTTCTGCCATGATGCGCCCTGCATCACGGCCTGCCCGACCTCGATCGACATTCCGCTGTTCATCCGCCAGATCCAGACCGGCAATCCGCTCGGCGCGGCGAAGACCATTTTCGAGCAGAACATTTTGGGCGGCATGTGCGCCCGGGTCTGTCCGACCGAGACGCTCTGCGAGGAGGTCTGTGTGCGCGAGGTGGCCGAGGGCAAGCCGGTGCGCATCGGCCTGCTGCAGCGCTACGCGACCGACATCGCGATGGGCGAGGGGCGGCAGTTCTTTTCCCGCGCGCAGCCGTCCGGCAAAACGGTCGCCGTCGTCGGCGCGGGTCCCGCGGGCCTCGCGGCCGCGCACCGGCTCGCCATGCACGGGCACGAGGTGACGATCTTCGAGGCGCGGCCGAAGGCCGGTGGCCTCAACGAATACGGCATCGCCGCCTACAAGAGCACCGACGATTTCGCGCAGGCCGAGGTCGACTATGTGACGTCGATCGGCGGCATTTCCATCGTCAACGGCAAGGCGCTCGGGCGCGACTACCAGCTCTCAGACCTGACGGAAAAGTACGACGCCGTGTTCCTCGGCATGGGGCTTGCCGGCGTCAATGCCTTGCGCGCCGAAGGCGAGGACGCGGTGGGCGTCGACAATGCGGTCGAGTTCATCGCGGAACTCCGCCAGGCCGACGACCTCGCTGCCTTGCCGGTCGGGCGGCATGTGGTGGTCATCGGCGGCGGCATGACGGCGATCGACGCCGCCGTGCAGGCAAAACTGCTCGGCGCCGAGGAGGTGACGATCGCCTATCGTCGCGGCAAGGCGCAGATGAACGCGTCGGAGTTCGAGCAGGATCTGGCGGCGTCGAAGGGCGTCAGCATCCGCCACTGGCTGCAGCCGAAACGCGTGCTGGCCGAAGGCGGGCGGGTGTCCGGCATCGAGCTCGAATACACCGCCGAGCGCGACGGCAAGCTCGCTGGCACCGGCGAGACGCTGACCATCCATGCCGACCAGATATTCAAGGCGATCGGTCAGAGCTTCGATCCGTCGCCGCTCAACGGCAGCGGCAACCGCCTCGTCATCGAGGGCGGGCGGATCAAGACCTATGAGGAAGGCCGCACCTCGATCGCCAGGGTCTGGGCCGGCGGCGACTGCATCTTCGGCGGCGAGGATCTGACGGTGTCGGCGGTGGCGCAGGGCAGAGATGCGGCGGAGAGCATCCACCGGGCGCTTACGGCGAGCGGGAACTAGAGCAGGGCGATGAATTCGTCGACCGACAACCCGGCCTCCGCGAGAATGGCCTTCAGTAGTCCGGCGGGAATATCCCTGTTGCCATGGATGGGCACCGGAACACCTTTCGAAGTGCCCGGATGTCGCATGAAATGGTGGCTGCCTTTGATCCGGACGACAACGAATCCGCCTCGTTCCAGTGCTTTGAGGACTACACGTCCCGTAACGACCGGGAGGCGCGGCATCGTGCGACTACGCGGCGATGGTCAACGTTTCCGTGATCGGCACAACATCGTCGGGTATCGGTTCGCCGTCAGCAATGCGCACCTCCAGGACAAGCTCGATCACCTCGGCCGCATTGGCGAGGGCTTCGGCCCTGTCCGCGCCATAGGTGATGGCTTCCGGCAAAGCGGGGACGCGCACGGTGAAGCCGCCTTCGGGTTCCGGGATCAGGTAAACCGTGTAGTTTCGAGTCTTTGGCATGCTTGTGCCTCGCTCAGGATGAACCGTGTCAATAGATCAGTCTCGTTCAGTTTCCAAGTCTAGACGGCAGATTGTGGTCCCCGAAGTCCGGGCCAAGTGTTCGAAGGGATAGCGTCATGGCTGACATCCGTAACAATCTTGCAGGCGCGAGGCGGCAAATCTCAGGCTCAAAGTTCGGCAACGATCTGCTCCACAGTGAATCCCGACTTCCTGACAATGTCATGCAAGGTGCCTCGTGGCAGAGGCTTGTTGCCGTGCACCGGAACGCTGACGCCTCGAACAGGCGGGCCATTGTGAAGCAGGACGTGGTGACTTCCGCGAACGCGGTCGATCTTGAAGCCAAGCCGCAAAAGTGCGCGCACGGCCTGCTTGCCGGAAATCGTCGGCAGGCCGTGCGGGGCCACGGTCAGGCGGCGATGGTCAGATGATCGATCCGCATCTCAACATCGTCCGGGATGTCCCAGCCCTGCTCGCGGTACATTTCGAGGACGGCCTCGATCGCCTCCTGGGCCATGGCCATCGCCTCGGCATAGGTCTCGCCGTAGGAGACAACCTCGGGGATCGCCGGGACGAGGACGGTAAACCCTCCCTCAGGCTCGGGGCGAAGATGGATCGTGTAGCGTCGTTCCGTCGTCATCGCGCGTCTCCCGGATCGGACCCCGTCAACGTTCAGTATATACGCACACGCATAAATCTCCAACTTCGGAGCATTCCCCATGGCTGACATCCGCAACAATTTCGTCGGCATCAAGTCGCCGAATCCGTTCTGGCTGGCGTCGGCGCCGCCGACCGACAAGGCGTACAACGTCATCCGCGCCTTCAAGGCGGGCTGGGGCGGGGTGGTGTGGAAGACGCTGGGCGAGGAGGGGCCGCCGGTCGTCAACGTCAACGGGCCGCGCTACGGCGCGATCTGGGGGGCGGACCGGCGCCTGCTCGGCCTGAACAATATCGAGCTCATCACCGACCGCGCGCTGCAGATCAATCTGCAGGAGATGAAGCAGGTCAAGAAGGATTGGCCGGACCGGGCGCTCGTCGCCTCGATCATGGTGCCCTGCGAGGAGCAGGCGTGGAAATCGATCCTGCCGCTGGTGGAGGAGACCGGGGCGGACGGGATCGAGCTCAATTTCGGCTGCCCGCACGGCATGAGCGAGCGCGGCATGGGGGCAGCGGTCGGCCAGGTGCCGGAATATATCGAGATGGTGGTGCGCTGGTGCAAGCAATACACGCGCATGCCCGTCATCACCAAGCTGACGCCGAATGTCACCGACATCCGCAAGCCCGCGCGCGCGGCGAAGAATGGCGGCACGGACGCGGTGTCGCTGATCAACACGATCAACTCGATCACGGCGGTCGACCTCGACACGTTTTCGCCGGAGCCATCGATCGACGGCAAGGGCAGCCATGGCGGCTATTGCGGCCCGGCGGTGAAGCCGATCGCGCTGCACATGGTGGCCGACATCGCGCGCGACGCGGAGACGCGCGGCCTCCCGATCTCGGGCATCGGCGGCATCACGACCTGGCGGGACGCCGCCGAATTCATGGCGCTCGGCGCCGGCAACGTGCAGGTCTGCACCGCGGCGATGACGTACGGCTTCAAGATCGTGCAGGAGATGATCGCGGGGCTGGAGAACTGGATGGACGAAAAGGGCCACCGCACGCTCGACGACATCATCGGCCGCGCCACGCCCAACGTCACAGACTGGCAGTTCCTCAATCTCAACTACGTCGCCAAGGCGCATATCGACCAGGAGGCCTGCATCAAATGCGGCCGCTGCCACATCGCCTGCGAGGACACCTCGCACCAGGCGATCACCAGCATGGTCGACGGCGTGCGGCATTTCGAGGTGATGGAGGACGAGTGCGTCGGCTGCAATCTCTGCGTCAACGTCTGCCCGGTGGAGAACTGCATCACGCTGGTGCCGCTCGCGGCGGGCGCGCTCGACAAGCGCACCGGCAAGACGGTGGAGCCTGTCTACGCCAACTGGACGACGCATCCGAACAACCCGATGGCCGCCAAGGTCGCGGCGGAGTAGGATCGCGCCCCGGCAGGTGACGGGCGGGAGGCAGGGTCATGCCATTGTCCGAGACGGAGACAGGCGCGAACGGGGCGGCCGCGGTTCGGGACTTCGACATCGTCTCGGCCGGGTTCCACGCCGATCCGATGCCGACGCTCGCCCGCATGCGCGCGGCGGGGCCGCTTGTTCCGATGAAGCTCCCCATCATGGGGAAAATCTGGCTGACCACGACGCACCAGGCTTCCGTGGAGCTGCTGAAGGACCACGACCGCTTCGTGCGCGACCCGGGAAATGCCGGCAGCCGCACGCAGGCGCGCGTGCTGAAAGTACTGCCGCGCACGCTCGGCCTGCTGGCGCTCAACATGCTCGGCCACGACGATCCCGAGCACCGCCGGCTGCGCGGCCTCGTCGACCAGGCCTTCCAGCGCAAGGGAATCGCCGCGCTGGAACCGATGATCGCGGCGACGGCCGACCGGCTGCTCGACCGGCTGGAGGGGCGCGGAGAGGCCGACCTGATGGCCGACTATTGCCGCGACCTGCCGCTGTCGGTCATCTGCGCCATGCTCGGCCTGCCCGAAAAGGACCACGGCTGGTTCAAGGCCTGGCTCGGCGGGCTGACCGACACGGCCAATGTCTGGGCCGTGCTGAAGGCGGTGCCTGGCGTCTGGCGGATCGTCTCCTATCTCAGGCGCGTCTCGCGGCCGGGCGGCGGCGCGTCGCCCGACGGGCTGATCGCGGCGCTGCGCGAGGCGGAGGGCGAGGACGGGCGGCTCTCGGAAGACGAACTTGTCTCGATGATCTTCCTGCTGTTCGGCGCCGGACAGGAGACGACGACGCATCTGATTTCCGGCGGGCTATGGGCGCTGATGGCGCATGCGGGCGAGCGGCAAAGGCTCGCCGACGATCCGACGCTGATGCCGACGGCGGTGGAGGAGTGCCTGCGCTTCGTGTCGCCGGTGCAGATGACCAAGCCGCGCTTCGCGCGCGCCGATTTCGAGTGGCAGGGCATGGCGGTCAAGCGCGGCGAAATGTTTTCCGCCTTCCTGTCGGCGGCCAATGCGGATCCGGAAAAGTTCGACGACCCACGCCGGTTCGACATCGGGCGGCACCCGAACCCGCATCTCTCCTTCGGCACCGGCGTGCATTTCTGCCTCGGCTTCCAGTTGGCCAGGCTGGAGACGCGCGTCGCCATCGAGCGCCTGCTGGCGCGGTTTCCGGCCATGCGGCTGGCGGTCGAGCTGGAGCGGATCGTCTGGCGCAAGCGGGTCGGCATCCGCGCGCTCGCCCAGTTGCCGGTGCGGTTCGCGGCCTGAGCCCGGAAACGCGTTCGGACATGGAGACCGCCCGAATCAGCGCGAAGGAGCCCCGCTGGTCCAGCCGAAATCGCTTTTCCAAAGCGGCCGCCTCGGCTAGCAAGGTCCGATCGAAGGACCGACGATTGACCGCAGTTTCCCCGCCGACCGGCGCCCGCGCCGACCATACCGTCTTTGCCACCGGCGGCCAGAAGCTGCTCGGGCATCTGGCCATGCTGGCCTTCTCCGCCTTCGTCGCCGCCTCGTTCTCGCTCGGCGCGCTCGCCGCGCCGCATGTCGGGCCGGCCGCGATCAACGCGGCGCGCTTCCTGTTCGGCACCGCCATCATGGGCGGCGTGGCGCTGTTCGCGTTGAAGGGGAATCTCGCATGGCCGCGCGCGCCCTGGCGCTATCTGGTCCTCGGCCTGCTGATGGCGGTGTTCTTCGTCACCATGTTCGCGGCGCTGCAATACACCAGTCCCGTTGCCACCGGCGCGGTGTTCACGCTGATGCCGCTCGCCAGCACCTTCTTCGGCTGGATCTTTCTCGGCCAGGTGCCGCGCGCCGTGGTGATCGCGAGCCTGGTCATCGCCGGCGCCGGCGCGATCTGGGTGATCTTTCGCGGCGACATCGCCGCGCTGCTCGCCTTCGACGTCGGCCGCGGCGAGATCATCTTCTTCGTCGGCGTGCTCTGCCATGCAGCCTACGCGCCGCTGGTGCGGCGCTTCAACCGCGGCGAACCGGTCGCCGCCTTTACCTTCTGGACGTTGCTCGCCACGGGCCTGTGCATCGCCATCTACGGGGCGGGCGAAATCGCAGGGACCGAGTGGAGCGCGCTGCCCTCGGTCGTCTGGCTGGCGATCGCCTATCTGTCGGTGTTCACGACGGCCGGCACCTTCTTCCTGCTGCAATACGCCTCGATGCGCCTGCCGGCCTCGAAGACGCTCGCCTATGGCTATCTGACGCCGAGCTTCATCATTCTGCTGGAAGGACTGCTCGGCCACGGCTGGGTGTCGGCCAGCATCGCCGCCGGCGCGGCGGTGACGGTTCTCGGGCTGGCGGTGATGACGTTGGCGCGCGACTGAGCGGCCGTCAGGCGGCCGCGGGACTTGCCTTCACCCGGATCTGGATCGCGCTTCCG
Source organism: Mesorhizobium sp. (assembly GCA_030698645.1). Classification (GTDB taxonomy): domain Bacteria; phylum Pseudomonadota; class Alphaproteobacteria; order Rhizobiales; family Rhizobiaceae; genus Mesorhizobium_A. Next base: position 1,850 of record JAUYMV010000113.1, on the reverse strand, counting down.
GAGCCCTCGACGTCCACCATCTCCTTCGCCTTCAGATACCTGAGAAGCTTGCCGTTTCCGCAGACGAGATCTGCCGTTGCCGGATCGTGCTTGCGCAAGGCCGCCCCCGCGAGAGACAGCTTGACCCAGCTTTCGCCTTCGTCGTCGGCCAGCTTGCACAGGAATGCGACGAGGCGCGCGGTTTCGGGAAGGTTCGCTGGCGCGGCGGAGGGCGTTGCGACCGGTTTTAAAACGGGCGGCGTGGCTGCCCGCGACTTGGCAGGCTTTGGCTGTCCGGCGGACGGCTTTGCCGATGAGGGCAGGTCGATGAAGTCCGTGCAGCACGATGCCAGGCCGGCGTCGATCGTTTTCCGACCGAAACCGTAGACCAGCAGGCCGCCCTCGCGCAGCCGCTGCGCCAGGGGCACGAAGTCACGATCGCTGGAGACGAGGCAGATGCCGCCGATCCGGCCGCCGTGCAGCAGGTCCATGGCGTGGATGGCGAGCGCGATGTCGGTGGAGTTCTTGCCCTTGCCGCCATTCAGTTGCAGGACCGGCTGAAGCCCGTAATCCACCGCATGCTTGCGCCAACCGGTCAGCCGAGTGCCCGAAAAATCGCCGAACAGTCGCTGGATGATTGGGTCGCCAATCTCGACCATACGTGTGCGCAGCCACGGATAGTGATCCGCCGCGATGTTCTCGGCGTCGATCAGCACGGCCAGCGGCGGTTTCGGCACTGTACGGTTCCCCGGTTTTCTCCGGACTTCAACCTAGGCCGAGAGATTCAATTTCAGGTTGATGTCGCGATGAAGATTTGAACGATCGCCCGGGCGAGGCGCGGCGTCCGAACGCGCCGCACATTCCAGCGCAGGCGACATCCGGCATGGCTCTCGCACCATTCGTGTCGAAAACATGGCGACTTGTGGAACCGGGCGCGGGCTGGCGCATTCTCTCGGCATAGGTACACCGAAGACCATCCATTGACCGGGCGCCGCAACGCCCGGCGTGCCGGAGACATGCGATGAACACCAGATTTGCCTTCGCGACCTTGCTGTTCCTGTCCTCGGCTATCGCTGCCTCGCAGCTCTCGGCGCATCACATGGAAAAGGGCGTTTGCACGGTGTCCGACGCAGGCGGGCGGACTGGCGTCGAGCCGGGCGCCTGTGCATCCGACAAATCGGGCCGCGTCGTCGCCGCGCCGCGCAGCAGCGGCGTTCGCCAGGTCGGGCAGAGCTTCCTGCCGGCGGCGGGCGACGCCATCGACTTTGCCGAGATCGGGCAATCCCGGCTCGATCCGGCAAACCGCGCCTTCATCGGCGTGGTGACGTGGATTGGCCTGGAGCGCGACGCGGCCGCGTCCCCGGCTGAAATGGCCGCGAGGTAGGTAGCCTTCGCCGACGCGCCTGCCTACACCAGACGATTGTCGATCAGCCCGCGCGCCATCGCGATGGCGGCGTCCTCGGCCGGCACGAACGGGCGGCCGAGAAGCGCGCGCGCCGGGCCGGTGTCCGTGCGCTTGACCGGCCCCAGTTCCGCCAGGCTGTCGCGCGCGGTGCCGTTGAAAAGGGCGGCGAACCGCATCAGCCAGTCCGGCGCCTGGTAGCGCGGGATCTTTCCGGCGCGATCGGGAAACGCCGCGCGCAATATGTCCGTCATCTCCCGAAAACTCATCGGCCGGTCGGCGGCGATGAAACGGTGGCCGCCCGCCGCCTGTGCCGTCATGGCGGCGACATGGAGCGCGGCGACGTCGCGCACGTCGACGACGTCGACCCAGATTCGCGGCAGCATCGGCGTGCCGCCGTCGAGCATGCGCTGGACGATCGTGCCCGACGTACCGGGGTCGTCGTCGAGCAACGGGCCGAGGATCACGC
>JAUYMV010000111.1 GCA_030698645.1 Mesorhizobium sp. | reverse complement strand
GGCTGGCGCGCCGGATCGACATCGCGCGCCACTGGCGGCAGCACCATCCCTACGCGGCTCCGGCGATGCGCCCGTCGCGCATGGGCCGCGCCGATTTCGTCGCCCGCTTCGGGTCGATCTTCGAGCATTCGCCGTGGATCGCCGAGCGCGCCTTCGACCTCGAACTCGGCCCCGCGCACGATTCGGCCGGCGGCCTGCACAATGCGCTGGCGCGCATCTTCCGCTCGGCTTCGGAGGCGGAGCGCCTCGGCGTCCTGCGCGCCCATCCCGACCTTGCCGGCAAGCTCGCGGCGGCAAAACGCCTGACCGCGGAATCAACCGCCGAACAGGCGTCAGCCGGCCTCGACGCGCTGACCGAAATCGAACGCGCCCGCTTCACCGAACTGAACACCGCCTATGTCGCACTGTTCGGCTTCCCCTTCATCATCGCGGTCAAGGGCCTGACCAAGGCCGAGATTCTCGCCAGTTTCGAATCCCGCATCGGCAATTCCCGCGCCGACGAATTCGCCACCGCCTGCCGCCAGGTCGAGCGCATCGCGCGCCTGCGGCTTGCCGACATCCTGCCCGCGTAAAGGACACCTCATGGCCGGTCCGAGCTATACTTTCCCGATGGGCGGACATCCGTCCCAGTCCGATCTGCTGACCGGCCGCGCGGTCTTCACCGAAGCCTATGCCGTCATCCCGAAGGGCGTCATGCGCGACATCGTCACCAGCGCACTGCCGTTCTGGGACGGCGCGCGCGCCTGGGTGCTTGCTCGACCCCTGTCCGGCTTCACCGAGACCTTCTCGCAATACATCATGGAACTGGCGCCCGGCGGCGGCAGCGACCGGCCGGAGCCGGAGGCGGGCGCCGAGGGCGTGCTGTTCGTGATGGACGGCGAACTGACCGTGACGCTCGACGGCACGGCGCACCGCATGCTGCGCGGCGGCTTCGCCTTCCTGCCGCCCGCCTGCGGCTGGACCGTCCGCAACACCGGCGCAGCACCTGTGCGCTTTCACTGGATCCGGAAACGCTACGAGAAGGTCGAGGGTCTCGACACACCTGAGCCCGTCTTCACCAACGACCAGGACGTCGTGCCGATGTCGATGCCGGGCACCGCCGGCCGCTGGGCCACCACGCGCTTCGTCGATCCCGACGATCTCCGCCACGACATGCACGTCAACATCGTCACGCTGGAGCCCGGCGCCGTTATCCCCTTCGCCGAGACGCATGTCATGGAGCACGGCCTCTACGTGCTGGAAGGCAAGGGCGTCTACCGGCTGAACCAGGACTGGGTCGAGGTCGAGGCCGGCGATTTCATGTGGCTGCGCGCCTTCTGCCCGCAGGCCTGCTACGCCGGCGGCCCCGGCCGCTTCCGCTACCTGCTCTACAAGGACGTCAACCGGCATATGAAGCTGGGGTTGAGGTAGGGGACGGCGCGTGAAGACCATCCTCGCCCAGCCCCTCACGCGCGAAGCCTTCGCCCCCTTCGGCGATGTCCTCGACACCGCCGGCCCAAGCTATCCGATCAACGCCGGCATGACGCAGCGCTTCCACGATCTGGCGCGCGTCGAAGCCGAGGGGCCGAACGCCCGCGTGCTGATCTCGATCTTCCGCGGCCAGCCCTACGCATTCCCGCTGCGGCTCCGGATGGTCGAACGCCATCCGCTCGGCAGCCAGGCCTTCATGCCGCTCGGCGGCAAACCGTTCCTCGTCATCGTATGCCCTGACACGCCGGGTGGCCCGGGCGCGCCGCACGCCTTCGTCACCGCGCCCGGCCAGGGCGTCTCCTACCCGCGCAACACATGGCATGGCGTGCTGACGCCCATCGGCGAGCCGCAGGATTTCCTCGTCGTCGACCGCGGAGGCGACGGCGTGAACCTGGAGGAGCATGTCTTCGCCGAGCCGTGGACCATCCGTCTGCCGGAGGATCTCGCATGAGCGACGCAGCCCTGATCGAACGCCTGATCGACGTGATCGAACACGACATCGTTCCGCTCACGCGGGCCGGCGTCGCCAAGGGCAACAAGCTTTTCGGCGCGGCGATCCTGCGCAAGAGCGACCTGTCGCTGGTACTGGCCGAGACCAACAACGAGATCGAGAACCCGCTCTGGCACGGCGAGGTCCATGCGCTGAAGCGGTTCTACGAGATGCCGCGCGAGACACGTCCCGACACGAAGGACTGCATCTTCATCGCCACCCACGAGCCCTGCTCGCTTTGCCTGTCGGCCATCACCTGGACCGGCTTCGACAATTTCTACTATCTGTTCAGCCACGAGGACTCGCGCGACGCCTTCGCCATCCCGCACGACCTGAAGATCCTCAAGGACGTCTTCACGCTGGACCCCGGCGGCTACAACGCGAAGAACGCCTTCTGGGAGAGCCATTCCATCCGCCGCATGGTGGAGGCCCTGCCCGACCCCGACCGCACCCGGCTCCAGGCGCGACTGGCGGACATCGCAGCGGCGTATGACGGCCTCTCGGCCGCGTATCAGGTGAGCAAGGGCGACAACGACATTCCGCTGAATTGACTTTTCACGGTTCAACACCATAATGGTGGCACCATATGGAGAAGCGAAAGCCGGCCTATCCTTTGGCGGATATCAAGTCTGCACTGGGATCTGTCGAGACATTGTCGATCACTGTCTCCGCCTATCGCGACGCCGTGCAATTGGGCTTTGACCGAGCGGCGATCGTCGAGGTGATCCAGACCGTGGACCAGAAGATGTTCGTAAAGTCCATGACCACACATGCCGATCATCGGGTCTGGCAGGATGTCTACAATGTCCCGGCGGCCGACATGGTCCTCTATGTGAAGTTCCAGGCCGGCGTGGTCACCGAA
>JAUYMV010000108.1 GCA_030698645.1 Mesorhizobium sp. | reverse complement strand
GTTGCCTCGAAGGCGCGCAGCGGATTGAGTGGAGGAAGGCGCTTGGCCATGTCACATGGTTCCGGAGAGTCTTGTTAGTATTTCTCACATGAAAGCCTCTGACAATATCAATTGCGTTTTCACAACGATTGCCGCAATTTTTGCCAGCGCGAAAATTTGCTGAAAAGGTTTGCAGTTCGGCCGCAAGGCCAAGATCGTCCAGGACGATCGCTGCGGACGGCTGGAGCGGGAGCACAGGCCGATGGGTTGGGACGCAGGCAAGCTCGAAGCGCTGAGGGCCAGATATGGCGAGAGCCATGGCGGCGAGCTGTTCGACCCGAAATTCCGCCGCGTCGCCGACAGGATCTTTTCCAAGAGCGGCACCAGGCTCGCGCCCTATGCGGGCATTCCGACCTTCCTCGCCGCACCCTATCTGCCGGTCGATTCGCAGAACCCGGATCTCGGCGATCTGCAGGTGGCGATGGTCGGCGTGCCGATGGACCTGGGCGTCACAAATCGCACCGGGTCGCGCTTCGGGCCGCGCGCGCTCCGGACCATCGAGCGGATCGGTCCCTACAATCACGTTCTGGACTGCGCGCCGACGCATGAACTGCGCGTGGCCGATATCGGCGACGTGCCGTTCGCCAGCCGCTACCGGCTCGAGCAGAGCCATGACGACATCGAGCGCCACATCAACCGCATCGTCGATGCCGGCGTGGCGCCGCTGTCGGTCGGCGGCGACCATTCGATCAGCCATCCGATCCTCAAGGCGGTCGGCAAGCACGGCCCGGTCGGGATGATCCACATCGACGCGCATTGCGACACCGGCGGCGCCTTCGACCAGACCAAGTTCCACCACGGTGGGCCTTTCCGGAATGCCGTACTGGACGGTGTGCTCGACCCGACGCGGACGATTCAGATCGGCATTCGGGGCTCGGCGGAGTATCTCTGGGAGTTCACCTACGAATCCGGGATGACGGTCATCCATGCCGAGGAAATCCCGGCGCTGGGTGTCCAGGCGGTGATCGCCAAGGCGCTCGCGGTCGTCGGCGACGGCCCGACCTATCTCTCCTTCGACATCGACAGCCTCGATCCGGCGTTCGCGCCCGGCACCGGCACACCGGAAGTCGGTGGGCTGACCACGCGGGAAGTGATTGAGATCCTGCGCGGTCTGAAGGGCGTCAACCTCGTCGGCGGCGACGTCGTTGAGGTGGCGCCGCAATATGATTCGACCACCAACACGGCGCATGCGGGCGCGCAGGTGCTGTTCGAAATCCTGAGCCTGATGGTGTTCAGCCCGTTCGTGACGGGCAGGGGCCGGTGATTGGTGTGACCCGGTCGGCCATTGAGGCGGGCCGGATAGGATGATTTACTGAATGCAAAAGGGAACAGGCCGGACAACCGGCCCAACAGAGGAGCGTAAGATGACAAGATTGATCAACCGGGGCGTCAGCCGCCGCGGCGTGCTCGGCGCAGGCGTGGCGCTGGCCGGGACGCTGGCCATGCCCGCCGTCCTGCGCGCCCAGGACAAGTCGCTGAAGGTCGGCGTCTATGGCGGCTACTTCAAGGATTCGTTCGACAAGAACATTTTCCCCGACTTCACCAAGGCGACCGGCATCGTGGTGGAATCGGTCGCCGAGCCGACCGGCGAAGCCTGGCTGGTGCAGCTCGAACAGGCCGCCAAGGCCGGCCAGGCGCCGGCCGACGTGTCGATGATGTCGCAGACCTCGACCATCAAGGGCCAGGCGACAAAGCTCTGGACGCCGATCGACCCGAGCAAGATCATGGCCTACAACGACCTGCTGCCGCAGTTCGTCAACAAATATCCGGACGGCACCGTCGCCGGCATCGGTGCGGTGGCGTGGTACATAACGCTGGTCACCAACACCGACACCTACAAGGAAGCGCCAACGTCGTGGGCGGCGCTCTGGGACCCGGCGAACAAGGACAAGCTCGGCCTGCTGGCGCTCGTCTCCAATTCGTTCCTGCTCGAAG
>JAUYMV010000266.1 GCA_030698645.1 Mesorhizobium sp. | reverse complement strand
GGACCAGATGGTAGAAGAAGCCGAAGATTGCCATCGACACCCATCCGAAGAGGTTGAGATGGGCATGCGCAGACGCCAGCTTGTGGTCGCCGCTGGCCGACATCCAGATGCCGAAAGCCATGCCGCAGGTGACGTAGAGCGTCGCCGTCAGAAAGAACCAGAACGAGATTCCGCGCATTGTATTACCCCCCTGTCAGGCCCCCTCGGCCGCCGGAATTGGTAACTCCGCAGCGCACCGATTCGCCAGAGGGCGCGGGCGCCTCAATCGGGGCTGTCGCACTCCCATTCCATGTCCGACACGTAGACGCCTTCGTTGACGACGCCGCCGCGCGGATCGATCAGGTCGCCGACGATGTAGTATTCGCCGTCGGGGGCCTGCGCGTCGCCGGTAACGATGAGCGACCAGGACAGGCCGATCGTGCTGCCGTCATTCCAGTCCGGATGAATGTCCGTGCTGTCGGCGGACGCGAAGATGCGCGCGTCGGTCGATACCGGCGCGCAGGATGCGGCGGCGAAGGCGGACCCCGCCGGGAGGAGCAGGAGGGCGGCTAGGAGAAAGCGCATGATGCGAAGGTTCCTGGATTGCGGTTGCGGTGACGCGGTGCGACGAACCGGGTCGATATGGCTGTCAATGGCGTTCAGTCGGCCATTGTCTCGAGGCTGGCGAACCCTTCCGGCTCGCTGCCGGCATCGAACGGCGTCGCCACTTCTACGAAAGTGTCGGGATAGAAGCCGTTGAACCGCGTACGTAGCGACATCGAATAGGCGCCGATATGGCCGATCTCGATCCAGTCGCCGGTGTCGACGGTCTCCGGCAGCCAGAACGGGCGCGACAGGATATCGACCGAATCGCAGGTCGCACCGCAGACGCGGAACGGCACGATGTTCTCGGCCTTGCCGTTGCGCGTGCGGATCGCGGGATCCGGGATGAAGCGCGCCGGCAGCGTGATCTTGCCGGTCCACGAATCCGACAGCGACGCCCAGATGCCGTCATTGATGTAGAGGCGCCGCCCCTTGCGCAGCAGCACGCGCACGATCAGCGAGAACGCGCGCGCCACGATCACCCTGCCCGGTTCCGCGACCAGCTTCATGTCGCCGAAACCCCATTCGCGGATGTCACCGCGCAGCCTGGACATCAGCTGCGACAGCGAGGGCATGTCGGGCGCCTTGCGGTTCGGATCGTGGCCGTACTCGGCCGGAAAGCCGCCGCCGACGTCGAGGCCGACGAGATCGACATCGGCCCGGTTGCGCACCCAGTCGGCGCTGCGCAGCGCATTGTCATAGGTGTCGGGATCCTGGATCTGGCTGCCGACGTGGAAGCAGATGCCGACCTTGTAGCCGGTGCGGGCGAGGCGTTGCAGCAGTTCGACCGCCTGCGCCGGCCCGGCGCCGAACTTCTTCGACAGGTCGTAGGCGGCGCTTCCCCTGGTCTGCACGCGCACGAACACCTCGATCGCGCCCGGATCGATGTCGAGCGCGCGCACCACGCGGGTAAGCTTGGTCACCTCGTCCTCGTGGTCGACCGCGATGACGCGGATGCCGTAGGTTTCGAGCGCCAGCTTGATATCGGACTGCGCCTTGACCGGGTGCATGTAGAGCATCTCGGCCTCCGGCGCGACGGCGCGGACGGCGGCGAACTCGCCGGGCGACGCCACGTCGAAGGCGGTGATACCCGCTTCGGCAAGCGTCTTCAGCACGATCGGCTCGCCGTTCGTCTTGACCGCATAGGCTGTCTTGCCGGGGAACATCGCCATGAAGTTGAGGGCGTCTTCCTTCAGCACCTCCGGCCGGAAGCAATAGATCGACTCGTCGGGCCGCAGCGTCAGCGCGGCCTCTTTGGCGGTCTC
>JAUYMV010000105.1 GCA_030698645.1 Mesorhizobium sp. | reverse complement strand
GCCCCGGTTGTGTCGGGCAATTCCGGCAATCCTGGAGGGAAAGCACATGTTATCAATGTATTCGATGCCGGATGTGTGGCTTGGCATCGTTGCCGGCGGCGTCCTCGGCTGTATCGGCCTGTGGGCCGTCCTCTACGCGCTTGCCAAGGTGCCGTTCTCCGCGCTTGGCGGCAAGCCCGGCAAGCAGCTCTGGTCGGTGCTGTTCATGATCCCGGTGCCGTTCCTGCTTGCGCTGGCGCCGAGCCCGGCTTCGTGGATCATCGCTCTCGTCTGGCTGGCCGTCGCGCCATCTGCCGCGACGATCCTCTATTTCGGCCCGAAGACCGCGAAATGGGGCAAGACCATCGGCTTCAACGCGATCTACGCGGTCATCGCGCTGATCGTCTACTGGCTGGTCGTGACCTATGTCTGAGGGGTGACCGGGTGGCGCGCGCCACCCGGCTCCGCTCAACGTTGGACGACGATGCGCGTGTTGCGCAGGCCGACTTGCTGCGTCATCGAGAACAAGGTGGCCGCGTTGGACGGGTGCAGACGGATGCAGCCATGCGACGCCGGCGTGCCGAGCCGATTCACATATGTCGTGCCGTGCACGGCGTAGTTCCCCGAAAAAAAGATCGAGTAGGGCATCGGAGCATTGTTGTAGCGGCTGGAGCGGTGATTTCGCGACAGCCATTTCGCCGACCAGCTTCCGGTCGGCGTGACGCTGCCGCGTTTGGCGGTCGAAACCTTCCAGCGATATTTGACGACGCCGCCCTGGCTGACCGTCATCGTCTGCGACGAGAGATCCACCGTCGCGACAACGGCCGCGGCCGATGCGATGGTCGGTTGCACCAAGGACAGCAGGCTGCCCAGCGCGAGTCCAGTTGATATCTTCGCAAACATGCCCAAACCCTCTTGTCCCCACTTAAGAGTATAAAAGCAGACGGGAATGTGCAAACCGTTTTGTGCTAAGCTCGAATTGTACTGAACTGTTGGTTTACGACGCTCTCTAGTCGCCAATCCCGTATTCGGATCAGTTGCGGCGTGGTCCGCGAAGCAACAGGTCGAGCCCGAGCGCCATGACCTTGGCCGACTCGACCATGTCGGCGATGCCGACCCATTCGTCGGCCTGATGCGCGAGATCGAGAATGCCCGGTCCGTAGGCGATACAATCGTGCAGATGGCCGATGCGGGCGATATGCTTCTGGTCGTAGGTGCCGGGTGAAATGACATATTCGGGATCGCGGCCGAAGACTTCACGAATGCCCTCGGCGATCGCGGTCGCCACCGGGGCGTCGCGCTCGGTCATCAGGGGCAGCACCTCCATGAGGTCGCGCATTTCGTAGTCGAATCTTGGCCGGTCGCGTTTCAGCCGTTCGAGGATGCCGCGCACCTCGCTCTTCACGACATCGATGCTCTCCTCGAGCAGGAAGCGCCGGTCGATCACCACGCGGCAGGAATCGGGAACGTTCGGCGCCGGCAGGCCGGGGTAGAAATCCTCGGTCTGGCCGCCATGGATCGAGTTGATGTTCATGGTCGAGCGCTTGGCGCCTTCGGGCACCACCGGCATGCGCGTCTGCTTCTGGTCGAGCGCGGGAAACAGTTCGTCCTCGAAGGCATTGAGCACCGCGCCCATGTGGCGGATCGCGCTGTCGCCGAGAAACGGCATCGAGCCATGCGCGATCTTGCCCCTGGTCTCGATCTCGGCCCACCAGACGCCGCGATGGCCAAGGCAGATGCGGTCCTTGTTGAGCGGCTCCGGGATGATGACGTGGTCGACGCGCGGCCTCGAGAAGTAGCCTTTCCCCGCCAGATAGGCGACGCCGCCGAAACCGCCCGATTCCTCGTCGACGGTGCCGGAAATCTCGATCGCGCCGGGGAAGTCCGGGCTCGTTTGCAGATAGGCCTCGACCGCGATGATCGAGGCGGCGAGCCCGCCCTTCATGTCGCACGCGCCGCGGCCATAGACGCGGCCGTTCTTCACCTCGCCGCCGAACGGATCGACGGTCCAGCCTTCGCCGGCCTCGACGACGTCGATATGCGAATTGAAATGGACCGTGGGGCCGGGTGTGCGGCCATCGAAGCGCGCGACGATGTTGGTGCGCGGATAACGATCATTGTCGCCCGGCGTGCCCTCGGCGCGGATGTATTCGACCTCGAAGCCGCGCCTGCGCAGGCGTTCGCCGATGTACTCCGCGCATGGCGTATAGGCTTCACCCGGAGGATTGACGGTCGGGAAGCGGATCAGGTCGGCGGTCAGGGCGACGAGTTCGTCGGTGCGTGCGTCGATTGCGGGAAAAAGCGTTGCGATCATGCGGCGATTTGTACGGCGCGCCGGTGTCTTTGCAAGCCGGCCGCTGGCTGCCGCCGCGCGAGGTGATTGGGCCAGCCGGCCGTACAAGCAATTGTGATGAATTGTTCACATACTGTTCAGCCGCGGCGGCGTAATTTCCGCCCGGGTCAACGGGGGTTGGGTCATGAAACGATTCGCGATGTTGGCGCTCGCCGCGCTGACGCTTTTGCTTGGAAGTCCGATGACGGCTTCGGCCGCCAGTCTCGTCGCAAATATCGATGTCTCTACTCAGACGATGACGGTTAAGCGGTTCGGACGCGTGATCCATACCTGGAAGGTGTCCACCGCGCGGCGCGGCTATATCACGCCGGCCGGAAGCTGGCGGCCCTATCGCATGCACAAGATGTGGCATTCGCGCAAATACGACATGGCGCCGATGCCTTACGCGGTGTTCTACCATGGCGGCTTCGCGGTGCACGGCACGACCGCAGTCAGCCGTCTCGGCACACCGGCCTCGCATGGCTGCGTGCGGTTGCAGACGGAGAACGCCGCCACATTCTACGCCCTCGTGAGCGAGGTTGGCCCGGGCAACACGCGGATCATCGTTTCCAACTGACAAAGATCGTCGTTGCCGGGTCAGCGACGTGACCATGACGGCATTGCGACGATAATTGGCCGATGCGTGGCATTCCCTGGTGCTTTGGGTCATCTATAAGACTCAGGCCCGAGGGAGTCGTCCGCATGAGTCCAGAACCGCGTCTCGACCTGTCCCGCCCGGTCTCCGACGAGGTGCGCAAGACGACCTGCTATATGTGCGCCTGCCGCTGCGGTATCGACGTCCACATCAAGGACGGACGCATCCGCTACATCGAGGGCAACCGCGATCACCCGGTCAACAGGGGCGTGCTCTGCGCCAAGGGCTCGGCCGGCATCATGCAGCACTACGCGCCGGCGCGGCTGTCGCAGCCTTTGCTGCGCACGGGCCCGCGCGGCTCCGGCGAGTTCAGGACGATTTCCTGGGACGAGGCGCTTTCCATCGCGACCGGCTGGCTCGGCGAGGTGCGCGGCCGCGATCCGAAAAAGCTCGCCTTCTTCACCGGCCGCGACCAATCGCAGTCGCTGACCGGATTCTGGGCGCAGCAGTTCGGCACGCCGAACTATGCCGCGCATGGCGGCTTCTGCTCGGTCAACATGGCGGTCGCCGGCATCATGACGCTCGGCGGCGGCTTTTGGGAGTTCGGCGCGCCGGACTGGGAGCGGACAAAGCTGTTCGTCATGTTCGGCGTCGCCGAGGACCATGATTCCAACCCGCTCAAGATCGGCATCTCCAAGATAAAGGCGCGCGGCGCGCGCTTCGTCTCGGTCAATCCGGTGCGCACCGGCTATTCGGCGATCGCCGACAACTGGATCGGCATCCGCCCCGGCACGGACGGGCTGATGATCCTGTCGGTGATCCACGAACTGCTCAAGGCGCGGCGGATCGATGTCGACTATCTGATGCGCTACACCAACGCGTCCTGGCTGGTGATCGACGCGCCCGGCACGGCCGAGCACGGCCTCTTCGCGCGCGACGCCGACAAGAAGCCGCTCGTCTGGGAGACGGTGACCGAGCGCGCCGTTGCCGCCGGCACCAGGGGCGCGCGCGCCGCGCTCTCCGGCCGCTTCACGCTGGAGGACGGGCGCTCCGCGGTGCCGTCCTTCGAACTGCTCGCCGAAAAATACCTCGACCCGCAGTATGCGCCGGATGCGGTGTCGGCCGAGACCGGCGTGCCGGCCGACACGATCCGGGGGCTCGCCGCCGAAATCGCCCGCGTCGCCTTCGAGGAGGCGATCGAGATCGCGCAGCCGTGGACCGACATGAATGGCGAGCGGCATGAGAGTTTTGTCGGCCGCCCGGTCTCGTTCCACGCGATGCGCGGGATCTCGGCGCATTCGAACGGCTTCCAGACCGCACGCGCGATCCACATCCTGCAGGCGCTGATCGGCGCGGTGGACTGCCCGGGCGGCTTCCGCTTCGAGCCGCCCTATCCGAAGCCCGTCGAAGCGCATCCGACGCCGCACGGCAGGGCCGAGCATTTCGGCTCCAACAAGCCTCTGTCGGGACCGCATCTGGGTTTCCCGCGCGGACCGGAGGATCTGCTGGTCGACACCGACGGCAATCCGACGCGCATCGACAAGGCGTTCTCCTGGGACGCCCCGATCTCGGCGCATGGCCTGATGCACATGGTCATCGCCAACGCCCATGCCGGCGACCCCTACAGGATCGATCTCCTGTTCATGTACATGGCCAACATGGCGTGGAACTCGTCGATGAATACCGCCGGCGTCATCAAGATGCTGGAGGACCGGGACGAGGCGACCGGCGAATACGTCATCCCGAAGATCATCTACTCCGACGCCTATGCGTCGGAGATGGTCGCCTATGCCGATCTGATCCTGCCCGACACGACCTATCTGGAGCGGCACGACTGCATCTCGCTGCTCGACCGGCCGATCTCGGAACCCGATTCCGTCAACGATGCGATCCGCTGGCCGGTCGTCGAGCCCGACCGCGACGTGCGCGGCTTCCAGAGCGTGCTCATCGATCTCGCCGGGAGGCTGCGCCTCAACGGCTTCGTCGACCATCGCGGCGTGCCGCTCTACAAGGACTACGCCGACTACATCGTGCGCCACGAGCGGCGGCCGGGCATCGGGCCGCTGGCCGGCTTTCGCGGACCCGCGGGCGACAAGGTGGGGCGCGGCGCGGCCAATCCCGATCAGTTGAAGCGCTATATCGAGAACGGCTCGTTCTTCTCGATGCATATTCCGCTCGAGGCGCAGTTCTTCAAGCACGCCAACCGCGCCTACCAGGACTTCGCGGTGAAGACCGGCTTCTTCGACGTAGCCCAGCCGGTGACGTTCCAGCTCTACAGCGAGATCCTGCAGAAGTTCCGCCTGTCGGCCGAGGGGCTGCGCGAACCCGTGGCGCCGGAGACGCATCGCGCGCGCATTCTCGCCGGCTTCGATCCGCTGCCCTGCTGGTATCGCCCGCTGGAGGAGGCGGCCGTCGATCGCACGGAGTTCCCCTACCATGCGATCACCCAGCGGCCGATGGCGATGTATCATTCCTGGGGCTCGATGAACGCCTGGCTGCGCCAGATCCACACGAGGAACCCGCTCTATGTGCCTGGATCGATTTGCGATTTGCATGGCTTGAACGATGGCGACTGGATCTGGGTCATCTCGCACCACGGCCGCATAAAAGTCGAGATCGCCCGCTCCGACGCGGTCAACCGCGACACGGTCTGGACGTGGAACGCGATCGGCAAGCGCAAGGGCGCCTGGGGCCTCGACAGGGATGCGCCGGAGGCGACCCGGGGATTCCTGATGAACCATCTGATCCACGAATTGCTGCCGCCGAAGGGCGACGGCATGCGCTGGTCGAACTCCGACCCGGTAACCGGACAGGCCGCCTGGTACGATCTGCGGGTGCGGATCGAGAAGGCGGAGCCGGACGTGGCGAGCCAGCCGGAGTTTGCGGACGTGGGTCGGGCAGGAGCCGCGAATGACGTGCCGAAGCAGTTGCGCTACGGGCAGGAGTGGGCGGAATGACCTCCCTCCCGCATCTGCCCACCCCGAAAAAACTCGGACTCGTTATTGACCTCGACGTCTGCGTCGGCTGCCATGCCTGCGTGATCTCCTGCAAGGAATGGAACACCGGCGGCTACGGCGCGGCCCTGTCCGACCAGGACCCATACGGCGCCGAGGTCTCCGGCACGTTCCTCAACCGCATCCACACCTTCGAAATCGTGCCGGAGGGCGGCGAGATCGTCGGCGAGGCGGGCGACGCGCGCATCGTGCATTTCCCCAAGAGCTGCCTGCACTGCGAGGACGCGCCCTGCGTCACCGTCTGTCCGACAGGCGCCTCCTACAAGCGCGCCGCCGACGGCATCGTGCTCGTCGACGAGGACAAGTGCATCGGCTGCGGCCTGTGCGCCTGGGCCTGCCCCTATGGCGCGCGCGAGATGGATCTGGCCGCCGGCGTCATGAAGAAGTGCACGCTCTGCGTCGACCGCATCTACAACGAGACGCTGCGGGAGATCGACCGGGTGCCGTCCTGCGTGCGCACCTGCCCGGCGAATGCGCGGCACTACGGCGATTTCGCCGACCCGCAGTCGAACGTCTCCATCATGGTGGCCGCGCGCGGCGGCATCGACCTGATGCCGGAGCAGGGCACAAGGCCCGTCAACAAATATCTGCCGCCGCGGCCGCGCACCCGGCTCTCCGACATGGCCGGGCTGCCGCTCCCCGAAAACAGCGCCGGGGCCAGCGGCATCATCGCCTGGCTCGCCGGCATGCTGGACCCGAACTGAGCTCATGCATCCGGACCCCACTCGCATCCTCTTCACCAGTCTATCCGGCCTCGGCT
>JAUYMV010000102.1 GCA_030698645.1 Mesorhizobium sp. | reverse complement strand
CGCCGAGGCGGCGCTGCTGGCGCCGCTGCCGCTGCCGGCGCTGCGGCTCGACGCGACGGCCCGCGCCGGGCTCGAAAGCGTCGGGCTGAAGACCGCCGGCGCCATCATGGCGGCGCCGCGCGCGCCGCTGGTGCGCCGCTTCGGCGTCACGCTGATGCTCCGCTTGGATCAGGCGCTCGGACGGCTCGAGGAAGCGGTTTCGCCCCGCCTGCCGGTCGCCTCGCTCTCCGTGGAGCGGCAGCTGGCCGAGCCGATCGGCCTGGTGGAGGACATCGAGCGGCTTGTCCTGCTCCTGGCCGAGACGCTGAAATCCGAGCTGGAGCGCCGCGGCGAGGGCGCGCGCCGGCTGGAACTCCGGCTGTTCCGCGTCGATGGCGCCGTCAGCAGGGTCGGCATCGCCACCGCGCGCGCGCTGCGCGAGCCGCGCCTGATCCAGAAGCTGTTTCACGAGAAGCTGGCGGCGATCGGCGACGAGCTCGATGCCGGCTATGGCTTCGATCTGCTGCGCCTGTCGGTGCTGGCGTCGGCCGATATTGCCGAGACACAGACCGACCTGTCGGGCGAGGCAGCGGACGAGGCCGACGACATCGCGCTCTTCGCCGACCGCATCCGCGCCCGCCTTGGCCCGGACGCCATCGTGCAGCCGGTTCTTGCGCCGAGCCATCTGCCGGAGCGCGCCGTCGGATTTGCCCCGGGCGGAGAGCAGCCACTCAATGGGGTCGGCGGCAAGGCCGGGAATGCAGGCCAGCGGGTCCGGGCGCCGGTGCGCCCGCTCCGCCTGTTTCGCCATCCCGAGCCGGTCGAGGTTACCTCCGAGGTGCCGGAGGGTCCACCGCTCAATTTCCGCTGGCGCCGCGCGCTCTACCGCGTCGCCCGTTCGGAGGGTCCCGAGCGCATCGCCCCGGAATGGTGGCGCGCGGACGGGCTGCCGGCGGTGACGGCGGCCACGCCTGATAACCGGGAAGGCGCCGGAGAGGCCTGGAGCGACGGAGCCGGCATGGATGGCGAGGAACGCCATGACGACACGGCCTTTCTGACGCGCGACTATTTTCGCATCGAGGACCCGGCCGGCCGCCGCTACTGGCTGTTCCGCGAGGGCTTTTATGGCGACGTTGGCCGGCCGCCGCGCTGGTTCGTGCACGGGGTCTTCGCATGAGCTCGACGGTCGCAGCCGGCCCCGCCTATGCGGAGTTCGCCGTCCAGTCGAACTTCTCCTTCCTGCGCGGCGCCTCGAAGCCCGAGGAGCTTGCCGTGACGGCGCGCCGTCTTGGTCTGGCGGCAATGGGCCTCGCCGACCGCAACACCGTCGCGGGAAGCGTGCGGGCCTGGAAGATGGCCGAGGAGGCCGGCATGCCGTATCATCCGGGCAGCCGCCTGGTGTTTTCCGATGGCACGCCGGACATCCTCGCCTACCCGCGCGACCGCGCCGGCTGGGGTCATCTCTGCCGCATGCTGACCGAGGCCAATATGGCAGGCGACAAGGGCGCGCCGGATCTGAAGCTGGCCGATCTTCTGCAATGGGGCGACCGTCTGGCGCTCGCCGTGCTGATCGACATCGATGCGCCCGAGCAGGACACGCTCACGCTTATGCGCCGGCTAAGGGATCGTTTCGCCGGCGCCGTGCGCTTGGCGGTTGCGCCGTCCTATGCCGGCGACGACCGGTTCCGCATCGCCCAGGCCGCGGCCCTTGCCGCTGCCGCCGGCGTGCCGCTGATGGCCGTCAACGACGTGCTCTACCACGACCGCCAGCGCCGCGGCCTGCAGGACGTGGTCACCGCCATCCGCCTGAAGACTAGGGTGGTGGACGCCGGTTTCCATCTCGAGGCCAATGCCGAGCGCCACCTCAAGCCGCCTCACGAGATGGCGCGGCTTTTCCGCGGCCATCCCGACGCGCTGGCCGAAACCCTGCGCTTCGCCCGCGAGCTGAAGTTCGATTTCTCGCAGCTCAAATACAATTATCCGGACGAACAGACGCGCGATGGCGCCAGCCCGCAGGAGGAACTCGAGCGCCTCGCCTGGGAGGGTGCTGCCACGCGCTTTCCGCGCGGCGTCCCGGCGCACACGGCGAGCCGTATCCGCAAGGAACTGGCGCTCATCGACGAGCTCAATTACGCACGCTACTTCCTCACCGTCTACGAGATCGTCCGCTTCGCCCGCGACAACGGCATCCTCTGCCAGGGCCGCGGCTCGGCGGCCAATTCCGTCGTCTGCTACTGCATCGGCGTGACCGAGGTCGGCCCCGACATCATCGACACGCTGTTCGAGCGCTTCATCTCGCGCGACCGCAACGAGCCGCCCGACATCGACGTCGACTTCGAGCACGAGCGGCGCGAGGAGGTGATCCAGTTCATCTATTCCAAATACAGCGCCAGGCGCACCGCGCTCGCCGCCGCCGTGATCTCCTACCGCTCGCGCTCGGCGATGCGCGAGGTGGCCAAGGCCATGGGCCTGTCGGAGGACACGATCGCCGCGCTGTCCAGTTCGACATGGCGCTGGACGTCGAGCGGGCTGGGCGCAACGGAGGCGAAGTCGGCCGGGCTCGATCTCGGCGACCGGCTGACCCGGCAATTGTTCGAGCATGCCAACGACATCATGGGCTTTCCGCGCCATCTCTCGCAGCATGTCGGCGGTTTCGTCATCACCAAGGACCGGCTCGACGAGATCGTGCCGATCGTCAAGACGGCGATGCCCGAGCGCAAGATGGTTGAGTGGGACAAGGACGACCTCGATTCGGTCGGCATTCTCAAGGTCGATATCCTGGCGCTCGGCATGCTATCCTGCCTGCGCCGCGCCTTCGACCTGCTCGAGGAGCACTACCATGTGCGCGACGCCCATGGCCGGCGCCTGTCGCTGGCCACGATTCCCGCCGAGGTGCCCGAAGTCTACGACATGATCTGCCGCGCCGACACGCTCGGCGTCTTCCAGATCGAGAGCCGCGCCCAGATGACCATGCTGCCGCGGCTCAAGCCCAGGCAGTTCTACGATCTCGTCATCGAGGTGGCGATCGTGCGGCCGGGTCCGATCCAGGGCGACATGGTGCACCCCTATCTGCGCCGGCGCGAGGGCAGGGAGAAGGCGGAATACCCGAAACCCGAGCTGGAGAACATCCTGCGCAAGACGCTCGGCGTGCCGCTGTTCCAGGAACAGGCCATGCGCATCGCCATTGAGGCCGGCGGCTTCTCGCCCGACAAGGCCGACCGGCTGCGCCGCGCCATGGCAACCTTCCGCCGTGTCGGCACCATCGGCACGCTGCGCCAGGAGATGATCGACGGCATGGCTGGCCGCGGCTACGAGAAGGAATTCGCCGAACGCTGCTTCAAGCAGATCGAGGGGTTTGGCGAATACGGCTTCCCGGAAAGCCATGCCGCGTCCTTCGCGCTGCTGGTCTACGCGTCGTGCTGGTTCAAGGCCTTCTACCCGGATGTCTTCTGCGCCGCGATCCTGAATTCCCAGCCGATGGGCTTCTACGCCCCGGCGCAACTCGTCCGCGACGCCCTCGACCATGGCGTCGACATGCGCGACGTCGACGTCAATCTGTCGGATTGGGACTGCACGCTGGAGCCCGCCGCCTTCGATCCGGCTCGCATCGCGCCGCGTCATGCCGCAATGCGTGGCGTCATCCGCTCGGCGCATGCCGTCCGCCTCGGCTTCCGCCAGATCAAGGGCCTGGCGGAGAACGACATGAAGCAGCTCGCCGCCCGTCGCGGCGCGGGCTACGATTCGGTGCGCGATCTCTGGCTGCGCAGCGGTCTCGGCGCGGATGTGCTGGCGCGGCTGGCCGGCGCCGACGCCTTCCGCTCGATCGGGCTCGACCGGCGCGAGGCCCTCTGGGCCGTCCGCGCGCTCGACCGTAGGAGTGCTGCCGAGCGATTGCCGCTGTTCGACCAGCCGGCGATCCGGCTCAGCGAACTGGAGCCGGAAACGCAACTGCCGGCGATGCCGCCGGGTGAGCATGTCATCCACGACTATCGTACGCTCAGCCTGTCCCTGAAGGCGCATCCCGTCTCGTTCCTGAGGCAACGCCTGCACGACAGCCGGATCCTGCCTTGCGCCGCGCTTTCGCAGACGCGGGGCGGCCGTCAGGTTTCCGTCGCCGGGCTCGTGCTGGTGCGTCAGCGCCCCGGTTCCGCCAAAGGCGTTATCTTCATGACCATCGAGGACGAGGATGGCGTCGCCAACATCATCGTCTGGCCGAAGATTTTCGAGAGTTTTCGCGCCATCGTGCTCGGCGCTCGCCTCATCCGGGTGACCGGGAAGCTGCAGTCGCAGTCCGGCGTCCTCCATGTCGTGGCCGACCGCATCGAGGACCTGACGCCATGGCTGGCCGATCTGTCGGAGGATGCCCATCTCATCGGCGGCCTCGCCAATGCCGACGAGGTGCGTCGTCCGGTGACCGAGAGCCGCGACCGTAGCACCGGCAATTCGCCGCTGGCCCGCCTGCTCAGGGAGGTGCCCGCGCTGCGGCAGGACTATGAAAAGCTGGCGTCCGCCGCCAACCGGACGATGCCGAAGGGCCGGAACTTCCAGTAGCAGCGGCCGGTCTATTTCGGCATCCGCCGGGCCTGCAGTTCCGCCTCGTCGATCTGGCGCGCCTCCGAGGGCAGCATGATGGGAATCCCGTCGCGCACCGGATAAGCGAGCTTGGCCGACACCGACACGAGCTCTGACCGATCCGCATCGAATATCAGGCCGTCCTTCGTCAGCGGGCAGCACAACAGTTCGAGCAGCTTCGTGTCGATCGAGATGCTGCGTTCGGGGTCTGGCATGTCTGGTCCTGCCTCATCTTGTCCGGGCCGCCCGCCCGTCTGGGCGTGGTGCATCCTGGGCGCAGCGCCGCCGCGGATCAAATCGACCGCGTCGCCATACCCCGATTGGAACAGGGCAGCGAATGCAGTGGCGCGCGCCGCCACTTGCGCCCGGCCCCATGGTTACTGCAGGCTCGTGCTGAAATCGTCGCGATCGCGCGCCAGCGCCATCTCCGTGATGGCGATCAGCGTTTCGGCCCGCGTCTTCAGGTCGGGCGCCTCCAGCAGCGCCTGCTTCTCCGCCGCCCCGTAGGGCGACATCATCGACAGCGCGTTGACCAGCGTGGCGTTTTCCGCCCGGCTGATGCTCTCCCAGTCCGCTTCCAGGCTGTTTGCCTCCAGATAGGCGCGAAACGCCTTGAGCAGGGCGCCGCGATCGACGTCGGCGGTGTTCCTCTCCTCATCGAGGTCGGCGGCGAAGCCGGCGATCCGGCAGATTCGGAACGGGGTGCGGGTGGGGATTTCATCCAGTACGCGGAACCGGCATATGCCCTGCAGCGACACCAGGTAGCGCCCGTCGCCGGTTTCCGCGAACGAGGTGACGCGGCCGAGGCAGCCGATCTCGCACAGCTCCGGCTCGCCGTCGTCGCGCAGCGCGCCATCGAGGCGCGGCTGTATCATCCCGACAAGCCGGCTTCCCGACATCGCCGCGTCGATCATCTCGAGATAGCGCGGCTCGAAGATGTTGAGCGGCATGCGTCCGCCCGGCAGCAGCAGCGCGCCGGTGAGGGGAAACAGCGGCACCTGGTCGGGAAGGTCCTCCGATGTCCGGTAATATGTGTTTCCAGCCTGCACGGTGCACTCTCCCTTCGGCGATGCCGAATGAGCACTATGTGGAGCGCCGGCTCCCGACCGCAAGGCTGCGCGGCGTTATTGACCGCGCGGCGGGGCGCGAATGCCGTCCGGTCCGCCGGCCGCTACGAAAACAGCAACGACGACAGTTTCCGCCGCGCCGCCAGCGTCGCCTCGTCCATCGCGCCCCATGCATCGAAGAACAGCAGCAATTGCCGGCGCGCGCCGTCGTCGTTCCACGTGCGATCGGCCTTCATGATGGCGAGCAGGCTGTCGGCGGCATCGTTGCGCTCGCCGCGCGCGTTCTGGACCATGGCGAGGTCGAAGCGCGCCTGGTGATCCATCGGATCGGCGTCCAGCCGGCGCAGGAATTCGGTCGGATCGCCAAGCTTGGCGACCTGTTCGGCGAGCGCGATCTTGGCCGCGACCCCGGCGATGGCCGACTGCTCGCCCTTGCCCGCTGGCAACGACGCGATCAGCTCGCGCGCGCCGTCCAGGTCGCCGGCGTCGACCAGCAACCCAGCGAGGCCGGCGATCGCTGCGATATTGTCCGGAACGATCGCCAGGATTTCGGAATAGATTTCGCCGGCGGTTTGCGCGTCGCCCAGCGCCAGTGCTTCGGCCGCGGCGGCCAGCGCTTCGTCGACTGGCGGCGTCGCGCTGCCTGGGCCGGCCACCTTGGCGATGAACTCGCGAACTTGGCTCTCCGGCAGCGCGCCCATGAAGCCGTCGACCGGCTGCCCGTTCTTGAACGCGATGACCGCCGGGATCGACTGGATCCCGAGTTGCCCGGCGATCGCCGGGTGGTCGTCTATGTTCATCTTGACAAGCTTCACCTTGCCGCCCGATTCGCGCACGACCTTCTCGATCACCGGCGTCAGCTGCTTGCACGGGCCGCACCAGGGGGCCCAGAAATCGACCAGCACGACCTGGTTCTGAGATTCCTTGATGACGTCCTGCGCGAAGCCCTGCGTGGTCGTATCCTTGACGAGATCCGCCGGTGCCGGCGCCGAAGGCGGCGTCGCGGGAGCG
>JAUYMV010000099.1 GCA_030698645.1 Mesorhizobium sp. | reverse complement strand
ACCGGATCGCCGCCGGCTTCCTGCTGCTCGGACCGCACATCCACTATCCGGATCACCATCACGAGGCCGAGGAGATCTATATTCCGCTCACCGGGGGCGCGTTGTGGCGCAAGGGCGAGGGCGACTATGCGCCGCGCATGGGCGGCGAGGTCATCCACCACCCCTCCAACGTCAATCACGCGATGAAGACCGGCGAGGCGCCGCTTCTGGCGCTCTATCTGTGGCGCGGCGGACCGCTCGCCGCGCGGTCGACGGTCACCGGCGCGAGCGGCGAGGCCTGAGGATTTGGCCAAGGCGATCATGCTGCAGGGCACCGGCTCCGACGTCGGCAAGACGGTGCTGGTGGCGGGGCTCTGCCGCGTCGCGCGGAGCCGAGGCCTGAGCGTCCGTCCCTTCAAGCCGCAGAACATGTCGAACAACGCCGCCGTCGCCGACATTCCGGGCGGCGGCTCCGGCGAGATCGGCCGGGCGCAATGGCTGCAGGCGCTGGCCGCCGGCGTTGCGCCAACCGTGCACATGAACCCGGTGCTGCTGAAGCCGCATTCCGATGTCGGCGCGCAGGTGGTCGTGCATGGCAAGGTGTTCTGCGAGGCGCAGGCGCGCGACTACCAGACGCTGAAGGGCGACCTCATGGCGGCCGTCATGCAGTCCTGGGCGCAGGTCGGGCAGGGCGCCGATCTCGTCATCGTCGAGGGCGCCGGTTCGCCGGCGGAGATCAACCTGCGCGACCGCGATATCGCCAATATGGGCTTCGCCACCCGCGCGGACAAGCCGGTCGTGCTCGTCGGCGACATCGACCGCGGCGGCGTCATCGCGGCCATCGCCGGCACGCATCTGGTTCTTTCCGAGGAGGACCGGCGCATGATCGCCGGCTTCCTCGTCAACAAGTTCCGCGGCGACATTTCGCTCTTCGACGACGGGATGACGGCGATCACGCGGTTCACCGGCTGGCGCTCCTTCGGCGTCGTGCCCTGGTTGCGCGAGGCAGCACTCCTGCCGTCGGAGGATTCCGTCGTGCTCGACCGCCTCGTGCGCGGACCCGCCAAGGCGCTCAAGGTCGCCG
>JAUYMV010000096.1 GCA_030698645.1 Mesorhizobium sp. | reverse complement strand
TACGAGTTCGAGCGCAAGGTGCACACCGAGCGCAAGAACGGCGAGCTGACGTCGGACCGGATCGGCGAGCTGTGGCTGGAGGTGCAGGCCGAAAGCCTCGGCCCCGCGATCAGGCTGCAGCCGGGCTACGAGACCTTCTGGACCTACATCCCGCACTTCATCCATTCGCCCTTCTACGTCTACGCCTACGCCTTCGGGGACTGCCTGGTGAACTCGCTCTACGCGGTCTACCAGAGCGCCGAAAAAGGGTTCCAGGAGAAGTATTTCGACATGCTGCGCGCGGGCGGCACGAAGCACCATTCGGAACTTCTGGCGCCCTTCGGCCTCGACGCTTCTGACCCGGGCTTCTGGGCCAGGGGCCTGTCGGTAATCGACGGGCTGATCACCGAACTGGAGGAAATGGACTGACTCGCTATTCTTCCTACCGGTGGTGTAGCCGGTTGCGATGGCAGGTAAGAGAGCCACTCTCCGTGCATGCGCAGAGAGTTCCGGCGTCCGCTCCGGAAAAAATCAACTGCGAAATGCCTGCTTATCTGCGTTTTTTCAGACCTCTAGCCCGAAAAATTTGCTCGGTGTGGCGTCGAAGTCACAGTCATTTCCCCTGCGGCAGCTAAGGTTGGGCAAATCATGGGTTGGGGGACTCACATGTTTCGCGCGCCGGCAGCATCCGCGGCACTCCTTGTTGCTCTGTCCGCCAGCCCGGCAATCGCGGGCGACTGGACAGGCGTCTATGTCGGCGCCGGCACATCGTTTACCAGGCATAACGTCTGGTTTCCGAACGGAACCGACACGGTCACGATGACCGACACGACGCCGCCAGGCGTCGGAACCTGGAGCAACGGCTCCGGCACCCTCGACCAGACAGGCGATTCCGTCGGCGGCCATATCCTCGGCGGTGTGCGCTACCAATGGAATCGCTTCGTCCTGGGCACCGAGGCGGACTACGAGTTTAACTCCCGCTTTGGTTCCCCGCTGCCCCCGGGCCGGCCGGCCTGCCAGAACGGATTTATCATCACGAGCGGCCACGCTGGCTGCGTCGGGCTGGGCGTCTATTTCTCCGACGTGACGACGCTCGGTCACGTGCGGGGCACGGTGGGGTATGAGTTGACGCCGAGCATGTTGGGCTTCATCGCCGGCGGTCTCGCGATCGGTCGCAGCCCCGACTCGATTTCGGCGCGCGCCAGCGGAATCGTCGTGGCCAACCCGTCCGCGCCTTTGGCCGGCCAGGCCACTGTTACCCGGTCTGGCATCGGCGAAACGATCTACGGCTACACGATCGGC
>JAUYMV010000093.1 GCA_030698645.1 Mesorhizobium sp. | reverse complement strand
TCCGGATTGGCCGCCAGCACGTCGTCCACGTTCGAGCGCGCGCGGGCGAAATCGACGTCGTCGCCGCGCGTGTCGACGAGTTCGATCCCCTTGCCCTCGATCGCCTGCTTGAAGCCGGCGATGCGCTCCTTGGCGTTGTCGGCGCCGAGGAAGCCGACGAAGCCCATGCACTTGGCGCCGCCCGGCAGCGCCTGGACGGCGATTTCGCCGGCCTGGACGCCGGCGTCGGTGTTCGACGAGCCGAGATAGGCGATGCGGTTGGAATCGGGCGCGTCGGAGTCGGTGGTGAACAGCGGCACCTGCGCCGCGATGCGGTTGAACGCCTCGATCGAGGTTTTGGGGTCGACCGACGAGATCATGATGGCGTCCGTGCCGGCGGCGACGAGATCGTCCATCAGCGCGTTCTGCAGGGCGGCGGTGCCTTGCGCGGGATATTTGAACTGCAGTTCGTAGTTCGGCAGTTCGCCCTGCGCCTTCTTCACGCCGGCCTCGGCGAGTTTCCAGAAGTCCGATGCGGCGTTGACGACGAAGGCGAGCTGTTTCTTGTCCTGCGCATGGGCAGTCGAAGCGAAGGCGGCTGCGGAAAGCAGCAGTGCGGTGGCTGCAAGTCGTAGTTTCATGGTTTCCTCCCATTTGTCTGCGAAACGCGGAAGCACCGTTCGACGAAAGCCCGCGACATGACTGGTCACGCGAATGCGATAGCCGGCTGCACTGCGGCTCCACGGCCTCCTCCGCCGCGAAAGCTGCGCCTGACGACGTGCTTTGCTTCCGCCGCAAACTAAGCTGACATCGAAAGGCCTGTCAACAATTGTCGGACAAATAGGCGTTGAGGGTCGCTGAAGGCGGAACGCCCCGCGTCCGCATGCCCCGATAGCGCTCGGCGCGACGCCGATCGCCTACGACGCCAATGGCAACATGACATCCGACGGCGCGCGGACGCTCGTCTGGGGCGCGGCCAACCGCCTGTCGCAGGTCACCAATGCGGCGAGCCAGGTGGTCACGCTCACCTACGGCCCCGACGGCGCGCGGGCGGCGAAAAGCTTTGCCTTCGGCGCGACGCTCTATCCCTCCGCCGATGTCGAGATCGACGATGGCGAGCCAAAGCTCCGCCACGGTTCGCCGCGGCGCGGACGCCGTCACAACCCGCCGAGGTGCCGCACCGCGACCCGCGGCCGCGCCGGCTATCCTCCCCCTGTTCGGAAGCTCAGTTCACCTTGCAGCCCAGCTGCTTTTCCTGGCGACGGATCTGGTCGATGCGGCGCTGCTCGGCCTTTGTGAAGGTCGGATTGTTCGTGTAGCAGTCGCTGTTGTCGAACGTCCGCTTGCCGAGGCTCGTTTTGAAGCAGTAGCCGTTGTCGTCGTAGATCGCGTTGCGTTCGTACCAGAGGTCGTAACAGCTGTCCGCGAAGGCGCTTTGCGCCGTGACGCCGATCGAGGCGATGGCGAGGATGTGGATTGCCAGTCTGCGCATTGTGTAGCCCCCGAATTTCCGATGCGTCGTGCCGATCGCAGGACGCGAGCGGTTGTTCCTGCCTGGCGTGCCGCCCGATCTCGCATCCGGGGTCGAGCCGGCACGGCTCGCTCCTCGAATTCGACGCGGCTCGCAGGCTGCCGGGAAAACGTGAAGGACGCTTGCCCATGCGTGGTCGCACAACGTCGCCGCCACCGCCCTGACACGTCCGTGATCGGAGCCTAGGCCGGATTGTCGATTGAAATCAAGTGGCGGCATGGTGGGCGATGACGGGCTCGAACCGCCGACATCTTCGGTGTAAACGAAGCGCTCTACCAACTGAGCTAATCGCCCTTTTCCAGCCAGCCGTTTAGGGGGTTCGCGGGTCCGGCGCAAGGGAAAACCGGCCGCCGGCGCGGCCTCTGGCGGGGCGGGCAGGGGCGGGCGGGCGGCCCCGGCGACGGGGAGCGGACCGGCTGACCCGAGGGCAGGGCGCGGGTCCCCGCCAGTCCCGGTCCCGATCGCGGGCAGGGGGGTTCGGGCAATGGCGCGGCCGCCTGAGTTTTGCGTCCGGCGCGCTTGACAGCCCAGGGCTTACCGCTTAATCCACGGCCTCGACGCGGCGGGCTTCAGCCCATGCGTCGGAGCGCGGGTGTAGCTCAGTCGGTTAGAGTGCCGGCCTGTCACGCCGGAGGTCGCGGGTTCAAGTCCCGTCACTCGCGCCAGTTTCGCTTCGGCCGTTCCGGGCCGGGCGGCTTTTCGATCCCGGCACAGCCCAGATTTCATCGCTTTCGCGCTTCCCTCCGCGCGCTTTCGACCGGCATCGCCGCGCCCGCTAGGCCGTCCGCGGCCGATCCCGCGCGCAAAACCGCGCGCCGGCTCGCTCAGGTGACCGGGCCGTCCTCGCCGTCGCGCGCGGCCAGCGCCAGGCGCGCCAGCGCCGGCAGCGATTTCGAGCCGGTCTTCTTCATGATCGAGGCGCGGTGGTTTTCGACCGTGCGCTGGCTGATGCCGAGATCGGCGGCGATGTTCTTGCTCGGATGGCCGGCGAGCACCAGATCCATGATCTCGCGCTGGCGCTCGGTCAGCCCGGCGAGGCGGTCGGCCGCCGACTGGCGCCGCGCCGCCGCCTTGCCCGAATCGCGCGCGTGCTCGAGGGCGTGCTCGACGCTGGCCAGCAGCTCGGCGTGGCCGACCGGCTTTTCGATGAAATCGGACGCGCCGGCCTTCATCGCGGCGACCGCCATCGCCACGTCGCTGTTGCCGGTGATCATGATCGCCGGCAGCCGGCTGCCCTCGTCGCGCAGGCGCCGCAGCAGGTCGAGCCCGGTCATGCCCGGCAGATAGCCGTCGACGACGAGACAACCCTGGCGATCGGGCCGGTAGGCGGCGAGAAAGGCCTCGCCCGATGCGAAGGTCTCGACCTGCCGGTGATCGTCCTCGAACACGGCGCGCATCGCGTCGCGAATCTGGCGGTCGTCGTCGACTACGAAGACGACCGGCGCGTCCGGCGCGACCGGATCGGCCGCGACGGCCGGCGGCGCGAGGTCCGCTGTCGGGCCTGTGTCCGCCGGCGGCCCCGCCTGCGGCAGCAGGCGCTGGATCGCGCCGGCGAGTTCGGTCAGCTTCACCGGCTTGTGCAATTGCACGCAGTTCTGCGTGGCGATGTCGCGCAGCGTGCCGGTGGCGATGTCGCCGGTCAGGATGATGACCGGGATCGCGCGCCCGAGCGTCTCGCGCAGCCGCAGGGCAACCTGCAGCCCGCTCATGCCGCGCGGCAGATTGTAGTCGGCAAGGATCAGGTCGGGCGACATGCCCCTGGCCACCATGTCGAGCGCCGCGACGCCGTCGGCGGCGCTCGCGGTGCGGTGTCCCTCGCCGTCGAGAAAGAGCTGGAGCAGTCCGCGCACTTCCGGATCGTCCTCGACGACCAGGATGCCGCCGGTCTTCGTCTCGGGCCCATGGGGCGGGGGCGGCCGCCGCGCCGCGACGCCGCGCGTCGCGGCCACCGGATCCGACGCAAGCGGCACCTCGATCGCGAAGACCGAGCCGCGGCTGGGCTTGGACGACACGCGCACCCGGTGCCCCAGCAGGTCGGCCAGGCGCTTGACGATCGACAGGCCAAGGCCGAGGCCCCGGCTCCGTTCGCGCGCCGCATTGTCGATCTGGTGGTATTCGTCGAAAATCGCCTGCAATTCGCTGTTCGGAATGCCGACCCCGGTGTCCCAGATTTCGATGCTGA
>JAUYMV010000090.1 GCA_030698645.1 Mesorhizobium sp. | reverse complement strand
CCGGCATAGCCGATCTTGGCGACGACGTCGGGCATGTAACCCTCGCCGGCCAGGTTGTCGTCTTCGAGCGAGATCGCGCCGAAGAAGCCGTTCGACTCGAAGCGGTAGCCGATGAGGGCACGCTGCTGGTAGCCGTAGAACAGGCCGCCCCAGGAGTGCGAGCCGTAGTTCGAGGGACCGCCATTGCCGGAGTCCGCCCAGAACGATTCCGAGTAGCCCATCTTGAAGCCGGCGAGCTCGATATAGGCCTGGTCGGCCGCGACCGGGCCGTCGCCGACGCCGTTCCAGGAGGCCTGGAAGCGGATGTAGGAGCGCAGCGTGCCCCATTCGGTCTCCGAGCGCGCGTCGAAGTTCACGCGGGCGCGAACGCTCTTGTACCAGCCCTCAACATCCGGGGTGCCCAGCGCCACGGTCGCCCCGGGACCATTATAGAAGGGACGCGTATCACCGGATATGCCGGGCGAAGTCGTCGTGTCCCAGCCTTCGGCGCCGATCTGGTACCAGACATAGCCCGAGATCTTCAGGCAGGTCTCGGTACCCGGGATGTAGAAGAAGCCGGCGCCATACGCGTCACAAATGCGAACATATTCGACGGGCTCCGGCTCGGGCGCCATGACGGCGTCGGCTGCGCGTGCCCCGCTGACTGCGACAAGCGCCGCAGCCGAGCCAATCAGCAAGCTAAGTATTCTCTTGATTTTCCCCTATGAACCAACGAAAGTTCATTCACCAGGGAACCACGCCATCTGGCTTACGTCAGGTCAAGCAAAGCCGCGCATATATCGGGAATAACCGGCGCATTGGCGACGGTGTGTTGCCGGCGGGCAACAATTCAAGGTCAGGGCCCCGCCCGAAACGACGCCGGCAGCTGTCTTCACCGAACCTCGCCGAAGATGATCTTTCCTTGAGGCATTCGCAGGATTGGCTGCTACGGCCCAGCGTGCCGTCGAAGCAACCGTTGGAGCAAGCCTGCAAATCGAGACAACCTGGATCGGCGAGTACCCAGTCCGATCAGACGTTGGCGACCGCAAGTGACTTGCCGAGCTTGACGAGACCTTCCTCGAGCAGGGCGTCAGAGATTGTCAGCGGGTTGAGGATCCGGATGGTGTTGCCACTTACGCCACAGGAAAGAATGATCAACCCCTCCGCCAGGGCCGCCTGGGTCACGCGCTTTGTCGCCTCGGCATCAGGCTCCAGGCTCCCGCGCCTCTTGACGATGTCAAACGCCACCATCGCGCCCGGACCGCGGATGGCGGCAATCGGCACGATGTCGTTGCGGGTCGCGAAACCCTCGAGCGCGGCCTTGATCCTGTCGCCGACGACCATCGCGCGTTCCAGGAGCTTTTCCTCGGCAATGACATCGAGCACGGCCAGCGCCGCCGCGCAGGCGACCGGATTGCCGGCATAGGTTCCGCCAAGCCCACCCGGCTCCGCCGCATCCATGATCGCGGCCTTGCCGATGACGCCGGACAGCGGAAACCCGCCGGCCAACGACTTGGCCACGGTAACCAGGTCGGGTTCGACGCCGGAATGCTCGATTGCGAACATCTTGCCGGTGCGGGCGAAGCCGGTCTGGATCTCGTCGGCAATCAGCAGGATGCCGTGCCTGGCACAGGTGTCGCGCAGGGCCACCAGAAGCTCGGCCGGCGCCGGCAGAAACCCCCCTTCGCCCTGCACGGGCTCGATGATGATGGCCGCGACATCAGACGGATCGATATCGGCGCGGAACAGGAACTCCATCGCCTTGATCGTGTCGGCGACGGCAACCCCCTGGTCCTCGGCCGGGAATGGCAGGTGGTAGATGCCGGGCGGAGAGATGCCGAACTTCTTCTTGTAGGGCGCGACCTTGCCCGTCAGAGCCATGGTCAGCGTGGTGCGCCCGTGGAAGCCGCCGGCAAAGGCGACGATGCCGGCGCGCCCCGTCGCGGCGCGGGCGATCTTGATGGCGTTCTCGACGGCTTCGGCGCCCGTGGAAAACAGCACCGACTTGGCCGGGCCGCTGAACGGGGCGAGGGCATTGAGCCGTTCGCAGACCGCAACATAGGGTTCGTATGGCAGCACCTGAAAGGCGGTGTGCGTGTAGGCCTCGAGTTGCCGGGCGACCGCGGCCATCACCTTGGGGTGGCGGTGGCCGGTGTTGAGCACTGCGATGCCGCCCGCGAAATCGACGAAACGGCGCCCCTCGACATCCCATATCTCCGACCCTTCCGCGCGGTGGGCGTAGACCGGAAAAGCATTGGCTATGCCCCGCGGGATGGCAGCGATCCTGCGGGCATGGAGAGACGCGTTGTTCGTCATGGTGCACCCTTCGTTTGTCGGCGATCATAGGATCATCGACACGCTGGGAAAAGCAGGTGGTTTGGGCCACCGTGGCGCACAGGATGCACCACACGAAATTCGTCGGTGACGCCGAACCTGCCGAATTTGCTCCTTGCGCGCGCCGCCCTCCTCTCGGATCTGCTCGTCGCTCAAGATAGCCCCGTTGCGAGACGACGGAAAACAATCCGGGCAAAAGCCTCTTGGAGCCTTCTGCCCTGCGGGTGCCGCGCTGATCATTGCGGTCGCCTTTGCCGGACAACGTGGGCGAGTCGCCGATTCGTCATCGAACGCGTATGCCGGTGGCGGTCTTGCCTTCAGTCTTGGTCATGGTGGCGTTGCTTGGCGGGAATCGGTGACGTGAACAATCACCAGCCTGCCATAGCCGCCCCTCTCAGCGAATTTGCAGGACTCTCAGCACACTGCCGCAAATTGACCGTCCGGTTTGCGGCAGCGACCATGCAATCGCTGCTGTTCGGCAATCAAACCTATCGCGGCGCCTCCGAGCCGAGCGTCGACCATTGCTCCAGCCGGGCGAGTTAGAGCTATCCCATCGGTGCCGCTGCCCCGAAAGTCCATCATCAGGCCCTTGGGTAGGACAAAGCGTGTGTGAATGCCGAATTCCCTGCAATCCTGCAAACAAGCCTGATCGCCGGCCTCGCGCCGATGCGAACGTGCTGATGCGTCAAGGCCTGTAGATTTCTCGCCCAAATCTCACTCGAACAGCGTCGATCGCGCCATTTGCTCCCTGGCCTTTGACATATCGACCGGCGGGAAGCTCTCGTGCATGGAGTGCGGCAGCCGCAAGTTGCGGTAGTAGACATTCGAGCCCTGCTTCGGCGACCAGCGCACGGTCTCAAAGTCGGGCTCGTAGTTCTTGTAGCCGCCCGAATTGAGCTCGATACGCACGCCGCCGGGCTCGCGAAAATACACGTAGTGCTGCTCGCCCATGCCGTGGCGGCCGGGCCCGAACTCGATCTTCACGTCGGCGTCCAACAGCACGTCGCACGCGCGGTGAAGCTCATCCGGCGAATCGAGCCAGTAGGCGATATGGTTGATCCGCCCGGTCGCGCCGGAGAAGTCGGCGACCAGGCCCAGATCATGGCTGCGCTCGCAGGTCGTGGTCATGGCGAATACCACGAAGTCGCCGAAGCCGGCTTCCGGATCGGCCACTGTCTCCTCCATGAAGCGATGGTTCAGCAGCTCGGCGTACCATTTCGCGTCACCGGCCGGGTTTTTCGTCGCAACCGTGACGTGGTCGAGCGAACGCACCGCGCAGCCGCGTGGATTGAAGCGCTGCGCGCGGTTGGGAAACAGCGGCGCCTCGGCGACCGAAGGCTTGAAACGCGTCACGTCCCAGAATATCTGGTGCTCGTGTCCGCCCGGACCCCGATAGCGGTAAGCCTTTCCGCGCCCGGCATTGGCATCGGCCCAGCCGATGCCCGCGCCGGCCGCCTCGATGCGCTTTACCGCCGCCTCGAGCTGCTCCGGCCCCTGCGCGCGCCAGCCGACATGACCGAGGCCGGGCGCGGCGCCCTCGACGAGTTCGAGGCTGTGCAGAAAATGCTCGCCCCAGCCGCGCAGGAGGATCGTGTCGCCGTCACGGCCGGATTCCTCCAACCCGAGCACGTTCCTGTAGAATTCGAGCGAGTCCTCGATGCAGGGCGTCACGACCTGCACATGGGCAAGCTGCGAGATGTAGCGTTCGTACATGGCGGTTCTCCGTTTGCGGCAACAGGCCGGGGCTCGGCCGCCCGTGCGGCCGGTCATATGGTGCTTGGGTTATGGTCCGTCAGTCATCGTCAGGTGGCAGCAGCGCGACGGCGCGCGTGAAGCCAGCCGAACCTCCGGCAATCTTGTAGGGAAAGCAGGAGATCCAGAATCCGTGCGGCGGCAGCCGGTCGAGATTGGCGAGTTTCTCCATCTGCCCGTAGCCGATCTCGCGGCCGGCGATGTGGCCTTCCCAGATGATCGATGGATCGCCGTCGCGCTCGAAGCGCTTGCGGGTGAAGGAGAACGGCGCGTCCCAGCTCCACGCGTCCGTGCCGACGATGCGCACACCCTGTTCGAGCAGGAAGAGCGTCGTTTCGCGGCCGAAGCCGCAGCCGCTGTCGAGATAGCCCTGCTGCCCGTAGCGGGCGCCGGCCGAGGTGTTCATGACGACGATCTCCAGTGGCTGGAGCGCGTGGTCGATCCGGGCGAGTTCGGCTTCCACCTCCGCGGCGGTCACCACATGGCCGTCGGGCTTGCCTCGGAAGTCCAGCTTCACGCCCGGCTGGAGGCACCACTCCAGCGGCAGTTCGTCGATGGTCATGGCGCGCGAGCCGTCGCTCATCGTCGCGCCATAGTGCCAGGGCGCATCCATATGCGTGCCGTTGTGCGCGGTCACGCTGAGATGCTCGGAGCCGATGCCCTCGCCATTGGCGAGATCCTCCCGGCGCAGGCCGGGGAACATACCCATCAGCTCGGCCGCGCCGAAGGCGTGGTCCCTGTAGTCGATCCTCGGCAGCAGCGGCGGCGGATCGGACCACTGGTTGTTGGACAGCGTCACCGAGAGATCGAGCGTGCGAAAGCGCGGCAGCTTCATGGCGCGGGGGTCCTTGCCTCGTACCGCTGAACGACCTGCTCGATGGCGCCGAACAGCGGCGAGCCGTCGGCGCAGCGCATCTCCATGCGAACCCGGTCGCCGAAGCGCATGAAGCCGGTCTTCGCCGCGCCGGTATCGGCCAGCTCGATGGCGCGGCGCTCCGCGATGCAGGCGGAGCCGGCGGCGCGGTCGCGGTTGGAAATGGTCCCGGAGCCGAGGATGGCGCCGGCCGTGAAGCGGCGGGTCTGCAGAACATGCGCGGCGATCTCGCCGAACGAGAAGTCCATCTCGGCGCCGTTCGGCGCGCCGAACCATGCCTCGTTCCATGCGATCTCCAACGGCAGCGCGACGCGGCCGTCGCGCCAGGACCCGCCCAGTTCGTCAGGCGTCACGGCGACCGGGGCGAAGGCTGACGAGGGCTTAGCCAGCACGAATCCGAAGCCGGTCTTCATCTCGCGCGGCGCGTGCGCGCGCAGGCTGACGTCGTTGATCTGCACGATCAGGCGCACCTGTGACAGCGCCCCTTCAGGGCTCGCCCCCATAGGCACGTCGCCGAACACCACGCCGACCTCGCCTTCGAAGTCGATGCCATGATCCTCCGAGGCGCAGACGATGGGCGCGCGCGGGCCGAGGAAATCGTCGCCGGCGCCCTGGTAGACCAGAGGCAGATCTTCGCCGATCGGCGCGAGACCGAACGCCTTCTGCATCAGCCGGCCATGGTTCAGGAAGGCGGAGCCGTCGAGCCACTGATAGGCGCGCGGCAGCGGCGCCATGGCGTCGTGCGGGTTGAACGGATCGCCGGTGGAGGTGTCCGCTTCCAGCTCGCGCGCAAGCGCGGCAAGTCGCGGCTGGCTCGCGTCCCAGCTTTCGAGCGCAATCTGCATCGTCGCGGCGATGGCGGAGGCGTCACGGCAGCGCGCCAGGTCGCGCGAGACGACAACCAGCCTGCCGTCGCGGGTGCCGTTGCTGAGCGTTGCGAGCTTCATCGCCCCATCTCCGCGAAAGTCTCGGCCACCCAGTCATAGATGTAATCCGAGCCGTAGCTCTGGGAGTCCGCTCCCGCGTGCTCCGCGCTGCCCGTCTCGCGGTCGAAGATCTTCAATTCGCGCTTCGGCGAGTTGACCATCTGGTCGAAGCTGGCGTGAGCGAATTCAAGGGGAATCTGCCGGTCGTTGGCCCCGTGCGTGACGAGAAACGGCACGCGGATGCGCCCGAGCACGCCGTCGAGGCGCACCTTGCTGGCGATTTGCATGAACTCGTCGATCGTGTCGCCGCCCCACACCCAACGGCAATGGTCCCAGTAGTGCGGTACCGGGCGGTCGCCTTCGCGCCGCAGCCGGCGAACGTTCACCTCGTACCAGTCATGGTTGGCGCCGAATACGCAGCCGAGCGCGAAACGCGGCTCGAAGGCCACGGCGCGCGGCGCGAAGTAGCCGCCCAGTGAAATGCCCCAAATGCCGATGCGGCGGGCATCGACGTCCGCCCGCGTTTCCAGCCAGTCGACGACCCGGGAAGCCCACGCCTCGGAGTTGTGGACGGCCTTCATGCCGTGCAGCCGCAGCGGCTCGCCGGTGCCTGGCTGGTCGAGACAGAGCGAGGAGATTCCGCGCTCGGCGAGCCCCGCCGGACCGAAAGCCGGCAGGTAGAGCATCTCCTTGCAACTATCGAGACCGTTGACGTGGACCAGTATCGGGGCCGGACCATCGACGCCCTTGGCCCGGACGAAATAGGCCGGCAGCACACCGCCGTCGTAGGGTATTTCCACCCGCGCGCAATTTTCGCCGGTCAGCGCGACCGAACGCGAGAAGCTGTCGAGCAGCTTGCGGTAGGTTTCCAGACGCCCGGCCGCGCCATGCGCCTGCATCCGTTCGGCGATCATGTAGTAGATCGCGGCGCGGCGCAGCTTGCGCCCGGCGCTAAGCCTGCGGCCGCGCGCCTCGTCCTCGGCCGCCTGACGGGCGAGTTTCTCGGCCATGCCCGACCATGCCTCGAGGAACTGGCGCGTACCCTCGTCGTCGCCACGCGAAGCCACGTCGACCAGCGGCCGGCACATCTCGTCAATTTCGCCGATCTCCGCGCCCATGATCATGGCGATGTTGACCGACAGGTTCCAGACGTAGTTTCCGGGGAAGTATGCGAACAGGGACATTGGCTAAGCGGGCTCGGCAAGCATGGCAAAAACGTTTCGGATGAGGCCCGGGATGTCCAGCTTCATGCCGGGATTCATCTCGTATTCGCCGATCGATCCCGACGCCTCTACGACGGTCCGCACGCGCTCGAACCGCCGCTGCATGAAGGCGGCCAATGCCGCGTCGGTCGAGTCGTGGCGGCCAAGTTCGTCGACAAGCACAACGGCATCCTCGATTGCCATCGCCGCGCCCTGGCCGAGATGCGGCGTCGAGGGGTGGACCGCGTCGCCGATCAGCACGACGCGCCCGCGATGCCATGGCGCCGGCATCACCATGCTCTCCATCGGCCTGTAGACAACGAGCGCCGGGTCGGTCACCTGCGCGCGCACCTCCGGAACGTGGCCTCCATAACCCTCGAGCCGCCGTCGCAGCTCGTCGGCGCGCGTCTCCACCGCGAAGCGCGGATTGCCGGGCTCGGCGCTGGCCACGAAGACATACATCGTGTCGCGGTCGAGCGGCACGAGGCCGACGGTCATGCCCGGCTTGCCGCGATAAATCTGCATATCCGCGAGATCGGCCGGCCGGCGGACATTGTAACGCCACACGCCCTGGCCGGTGAAGCGCGGGTGGTGCGCCGCGCCGAACACCTTGTCGCGCATCGCCGAGCGGATGCCATCGGCGCCGATCACGAGATCGTAGCGTCCGCTGCTGCCGTCGCTGAACGCGACGGTGACGCCGTCGGCCTCTTCGGCGATGTCGACGACAGTGACGCCGAGCCGGATCGGCACGCCGAGTTCGCGTGCGCGCCCGACCAGGATCCGGTGCAGCGCCGGGCGCGTGATGCCGAGATTCAGCGGATAGCCGGTCCCGGTGGCGATGGGTGGCTGGGTGAAGATGTGGCCGCCTGCCGGGTTCAGGTTCACGACATGGTCGTAAGGAAAGCCGGCGGCGATCGCCGCGTCCGCGGCGCCGAGCTTGCCCATCGCCGCCAGGAAATTGGCCTGCACGATGATGCCGACATGGTAGACGCCGTGGTTCTCGCTGATCTCGATCAGATCCACGTCGATGCCCGCCTGCCGCAGGCCGATCGCGGCGGAGAGACCTCCGACACCACCGCCGACGACAAGGGCTTGGGATATGGCAGCCATGATCGCGGTCTCCTCCAATCAGGCCGTCAAACCGCGACGGCGTCGTTTCGCGGGCGTATCGCCAAGGTGACAACCGCCGCGACCGCCGCCGCGATGGCGAAGACGCCGACCGCGGCGCTGGTGCCGCCGGCCGCGCCCGCGAGACCGAGGATGAACAGCGGGCTGACGAAGTTGCCGATGAAGAAGGCCGTCTGCCAGCCGCCGGTGCCGCGACCGCGCAGGTCGAAGTGCAGATGGGCCATGATCGCGGTCACCATCAGGGGCAGGAAGATGCCGCAGCCGAGATTGGCCACCACGATCCCTGCGACGAAGCTGTAATATTCCGGCCCCCAGGCCATCAGCGCGAGGCCCGCCGCCATCAGCGCGAAGGCGATGAGCAAATTGTGCCAGAAGATGCGCTGTGCCCGCAGCTTGAAGATGATGCTGCCGAGCGGCACGGCCACCGCGCCTATGGCGGTGGTCAGTCCGATCGTTTGCGGCGAGGTTATGCCGCGCTCGTTGAGCAGGAAGGCCACCTGGATCTGCGGGATGAAGAAGATGATCGCGCCGACGAATGCAATGACGTAAAGCCAGATCACGCTGTTCCACGGAAAGCGCAGGTTGGTCGCGGTGCGCTCGGCTTCGGTCTTGGCCGGTTCGCGGAGGATGGCAAGCGCCAACGGCACGGCGAGCAGCGCGACTCCGTAGACGTAGTAGGTGTAGCGCCAGTTGACTTCGCCCAGCGCGCCGCCGATGCCGAAGAAGACGATGGCCGAAATCGATGCCGCCGAGGCCTGCGCGACGAACCATTTCTCGCGATCCGCGCCGCGGAAATAATCCCCGATCAACGTCGTGCTGGCCGTCATGATGGCGGCTTCGGCGAAACCCAGGGCCACGCGCGATACGATGATCTGCTCGAGGCTGCCGAGGAACGCCGGCAGGACGCCGATGAGCGCGTAGGCAATCAGCGATGCGACGAGAAGGTTCCGGCGTCCGAAGCTGTCGATTACTTTGCCCATGAAGGGCGCGGTGACGGCCACCACCAGCGCCGGTATGGCGAGCGCGAGCACCGCCTTCTGTTCAGCAGCCGGGTCCGCCGCGGCGAACTCCGCGACCATCATCGGAATGATCGGGGCCAGCAGGGTGGTCGCGGCTACGGACACGAGTGAGAGCAGGACCAGCAACAGGCCCTGGCCGGTGCCGGCCGTCGTCGACCCGGCGACGTCGTTGGTTGCGATGCTCATGCGCGATCCTCCCTCCGCATCCCGTTCTCCTCCCCGGGATGCCTCCGTCACGGGCATAGGGATTGCGTGAGCGCCCAAGAAACAGATTGTTTGGATTTCACATATTGATGGAATAAATAGATCGGAAGGAGATGCCCGTGCGCTTCAAAGGTCTCGATCTCAACCTGATCGTCGTTCTGGATCGGCTGCTGACCGAACAGAACGTGTCGCGCGCGTCGGACCAGCTTCATCTCAGTCAGTCGGCGACGAGCGCGGCGCTGGCGCGTCTGCGCGAGTATTTCGGCGACCAACTGCTGACGCAGATCGGCCGCCGCATGGTCCCCACACCCCGCGGCCTTGAATTGGGGCCCGCCGTCCGGGCCGTCCTCATGCAGATCGATGCGCGGGTTCTCAACCGCGAGGCATTCGATCCGGCGATCTCGAACCGTTCGTTCCGCATCATGGCTTCCGACTACGTATCATTGGTCGCCCTTCGACATGGTCTCGCGCGCATATCCGCAATGGCGCCAGCAATGACCTTCACGATCACGCCCGGCGACGAGACCCCCGCACGCATGCTGGAGCGAGGCGATGTCGATCTGCTGATCATGCCAGATCGATTCGTCTCCGAGCTTCACCCTTCCATCGAATACTTCCGCGATCGTTATGTCTGCGTCGCCGATCCCGATTTTCGCCAATCCGGCGGCGATCTCACCTTCGACGAGTTTCTGTCGAAACCGCACGCGGTCGTCCGCTTCTCACAGGGACGACAGCTGACCTTCGAGGACTGGTTCCTCGAGCGCTACGGGCACGCAAGGCGCATTGAACTCATTACAACCAGCTATGCGTCCCTGCCTTACCTCATCGCGGGTTCCCGGCGCCTCGCCACCCTCCATGAACGACACGCGGACCTCGCCGCGCCGATGCTGGGCCTTGCAGTGATGCCCTGCCCGGTGGAAATCCCGCCCATCCGCGAGGTCATTCAATGGCACTCCGCAATGGACGGCGATGACGCGCTCGAGTGGGTGCGCTCGATGCTCTTGATGGAAAGGACAGAGTAGCAGCTGGCTCGGCGGGTGCCAGTAATTGGCAAGCTCAATGGCCGCTCGCCTTGGCTGGCTCGCCGCCAGATCCGCAACGAGAGGCCCGACTGGCGGCAGATGTCGCGCGAGATCCTTGCCTCGTTGCGGACGGTGCTCATCTTCTCGCTCGTCGGCCTGGCCATTGCGCTTTCAGAGCGGCTGGGATGGCTCGCCATCTATGAAGACCCGCTCGAACGCGGGCTGCCGTATCTCCTGTTCAACCTCACCGTGCTCATCGTCCTCCACGACGCATGGTTCTACTGGACCCACAAGATCATGCACTGTCCTGGGCTGTTCCGGTGGTTTCATCGGCTGCATCACCGTTCGCATAATCCGTCGCCCTGGACATCCTACGCCTTCGATGCGAGCGAGGCGGCGGTCAACGCGATCTACCTGCCGCTGGCGCTGCTCCTGATGCCGACCAGCCTGCTTGCCGCGTTCCTGTTCGTCGCCCACATGATGCTGCGCAATGCGGTCGGCCATTGTGGCTACGAGGTTTTTCCGGCGCGCCGCGACGGCCGACCGCTGATCGGATGGCTGACGACCGTGACGCATCACGACCTGCATCATGCCCGGCCGCGCTGGAACCTCGGGCTCTACTTCACCGGGTGGGACCGGTTGATGAGCCCCGAGGACCCGTCCTACCATGCTGCGTTGGCCCGCGCCGTCGGCAAATCGGCTCAGGGTAATCTCCCCGGCTCCCCGGCGCTGGCCGAGTCCGTCTCGAAGGGATGAGGAAAACTCACATGAGCCTTTATCGCGAGTTGATCCTCCCACGCCTCGTGCACGGCGCGATGCGCAATCCCGAACTCGTTCCTTACCGCAAGCGTGCCTTGGAGCAGGCACGAGGTCGCGTACTGGAAATCGGCATAGGATCCGGCCTGAACCTGCCCCACTACCCGAACGCCGTGGGCGAGGTGCTCGGAGTTGAGCCATCCGCCCGCCTGGCAGCGATGGCGCGGCGGGCAGCAACAGGTGTCGCCTTCCCGGTCGATGTCCTGGAGGAGAGCGCGGAAGCCATTCCGCTCGACGACGACACGATCGACACCGTCGTCAGCACGTGGACCCTGTGCTCGATCCCGGACGTTGGCCGGGCGCTGTCGGAGCTCCGACGGGTACTCAAGCCGGGCGGCCAACTCCTGTTCGTCGAACACGGGTTGTCGCCGGACGATTCGGTCCGCACCTGGCAGCATCGCCTGACCCCCCTTTGGAGATGCTGTGCTGGCGGCTGCCATCTCAATCGCCCGATCGATGGGCTCATAGAAAGCTCGGGCTTCAGGTGCACCGCCCTTCGGACCGGCTACGCCAAGGGGCCGCGACCGATGACATTCATGTATGAAGGGAGCGCGCGTTCATGAGAGTATTCGCGCCGCTCCCCATGACGACATCGACGGCGCTCATGACGAAGGGGGCGAGGATCCGACGCGCGCGAGCGGACAGCGCAAGATGGGCAATCGCCATATCCGTATCGGGGTCTGGCTACAGACTGCTCAGCGGCTGTGACTGGGCGCAAAGCGGTCATTCGTCTTCAATCGACTGGACTTCTCCCTCGTCCGGTTCGACCGCGAGGTCACGACACTGCGGATTCGCGGCAAGATCGCTGCGTCGAAGCGCGGGGAGGGATGTGAATGGATTATACTGTGCCGCTCGGCTATCGGGTCGAGGCGGCTAAGCTTCTGGCCAATAACCCGAGGCCCATCGGGGCATTCCGTGAAGTTCACTGGAATCCCAACGGATATAGTCAACACCCAAGGTGGACGACAAGTTGGACACAGTTTCGAGTCACTTACATTTGTCTTTTATGATCAATCACATAAGAAAAATGATGGTGCCCAGTCTCGGATTCGAACCAAGGACACGCGGATTTTCAATCCGCTGCTCTACCAACTGAGCTAACTGGGCACTGGACCGGCACGTGGAACCTGGTCGGCGTCCGGCGTTGGCACCTGCCGGAAGCGGGTGGGTTATAGCACGGGATTTCGACCTGTCCAGCGCTTTGGACGGGGATTTCGGCGCTCGTGAACCGGCCTGCGAGGGATGCGCTGCCCCTCACTGTCCTGCCGGACATCTCTCGCCGAGAACGGGGAGAGCGTGGCAGCGTCGGCCGCCTGCTCCCTCGCCGGCTAGTGTTTCGGCGGCGACGGTTCGTTGTCTTCGGCGGGCTCCTCGTCGTCGCGCACCGCAATGCGGTAGCGGCCCGAGAGCCAGCGGTTCAGGTCGATGTCCTTGCATCGCGCCGAGCAGAAGGGGTCGTAGGCGCGCAGCGACATGCGGGCGCATTCCGGGCAGGGGCGCGGGCGGTAGGCGGGGGTGTCGGGTTCGTCGGTCATGCGCGTTCAACCAGCATCAGGCGTTCCTGGTTCCGGACAGCCAGTTGAAATGGACCTTGTAGCCGTCGCCGGCGAGCAGGCTGACCGTCTCGTAGAGCGGCAGGCCGACGACATTGGTGTAGGAGCCGACGAGCTTGACG
>JAUYMV010000089.1 GCA_030698645.1 Mesorhizobium sp. | reverse complement strand
CCTCGGGACAAGCCCGAGGATGACGGCGCGGGAAATCACGATCTCCTCCCCAGCTCCCGCTGCCGCCATTGG
The DNA here is from genome assembly GCA_030698645.1 of Mesorhizobium sp. Taxonomy (GTDB): domain Bacteria; phylum Pseudomonadota; class Alphaproteobacteria; order Rhizobiales; family Rhizobiaceae; genus Mesorhizobium_A. Next base: position 3,773 of record JAUYMV010000089.1, on the reverse strand, counting down.
CGCGAGGTCAGCGGCGGGCGGCAGCCCGGTGAGGGCCCGGCGCGACCCCATCAGAAATCCGCCGGCGGCGTCAGCGTCCGCCGCGCCAGCCTGACGAACGGCTTCTCCACGATCTTCGCCCGCTTCATCATCTTCTGGTACTGCAGCTCGCGCATGGCGTAGATCTCGACCCAGAGATCGTCGGTGATCTTGGTGCCAAAGGGCCGCGCCAGGCTGGCGATGGCGATGTTGCGTTTGCCGGTCGGCGACCAGATCGCCGCGCTGACCAGCCCCGCCTCCTTCGTCTTGCGATGATAGACGATGGCGTGCTCGGCCGGAATGTTGCCCTCGATCTCGAGCCCGACCAGCACATGTTTCAGCGTGCCGTTCGCCCGCGCGGACTGGATCGCGCGGCGGCCGTTGAAATGCGGCTTGTCGAAATCGACCATCCAGTCGAGCCCGATCTCGTCCGGCATGCGCACCCGGTCGGCGCGGACGGCGTGCTCCGAGGTGATGAAGTCGGCGTTCGCCACGATGAAGCCGGTTTCGATGCGCGCCCGGTTGAGCGCGGTATAGCCGATGGCGCGGATGCCGCGCAGCCGGCCGGCCTCGAACAGACGGTCCCACAGCGCCAGCGCGTGGCTTCTCTCGGCGAACAGCTCGTAGCCGAGATCGCCCGTGAAGCCGGTGCGCGAAACGGTCACCGTCGCCTTGCCGAGCCTGAACTCGCGGATGTCGAACGGCTTCAGCGTCTCGACGCCGGCAAAGCCGGCATCTCTCAGCACCGCGCAGGAGGTCGGCCCCTGCAAGGCGAGACCGGCGACCGCCTCGGTCTCCTCCTGGATCGCCACGTCGAAGCCGATCGCGCTGTCGAGCAGCCAGGGCAGGTGCCGCTCCTGGCAGCACAGGCGGAAGAGGTCGGGAGCGAGGCGAAACAGCGTGCCGTCGTCCAGCACATGGCCCTCGTCGTCGCACCAGGCGGTATAGTGCACGCGGCCGGGCTTGAGCCTGGCGACATTGCGCAATGTCAGGCGGTCGAGGAAGGCTTCGGCGCCGGGACCCTCGATGCGGTATTTCACCATCGGCGAGATGTCGAAGACGGCCGCCTGGCTGCGGATGGCGAAATACTCCATCTCCTCGTCCCACAGCGAAGCGGGCGCCTTGGTGCCTGCCCAGGAATACCAGTCGTTCCGCTGCGACAGGGCGGCGAGTCGGGGGTGGAAGGGCGATTCGACGCGCAGGTTCGCGATGTGGGATTGCGCGGCGATCCGGGTGGCGGTGGCCTTTTTCTGCGCGATCGTTGGCATGATGGAAGACCCCCTCACCGGCTCGCTGCGCTCGCCACCTCTCCCCCACGGTGTGGGGGAGAGGAATCGCCAATCGCCGTAATCGCGTCATTCGCACCCGAAAGATTTTCGTCCCCGTTTGCGGGTCTGGGTTCCTCTCCCCCGCCTGCGGGTCTGGGTTCCTCGCCCCCGCTTGCGGGGGAGAGGTGGCGAGCCCGGCGGCAAAGCCGCCGTAGGCGAGCCGGTGAGGGGGTCCTTGGCGAAAACATCATCCCCTCCCCTTCAGGATCGCCCGCGCCGCGTTCATCCCCGGCGCGCCGGATACCCCGCCACCGGGATGCGAGCCGGCGCCGGCGAGCCAGAGGCCGTCGATCGCGGTGGCGTAGCCTTCCGCCCCGAAGAACGGCCGCGACATCAGCATCTGGTCGGCCTGCAGTTCGCCATGGTGCCAGTGGCCGCCGGGCATGAGGTAGCGCGCCTCGATATCGGCGGGCGTCAGCAGTTCGGCGTGGCGGATGGACTTGCCAATCCCCGGCGCCTGGCGCTCCAGCACGGCGAGGATGGCCTTCAGGAACTTCGGCTTGCCCCTGGCCCAGCCCTCCTTCAGCGCATAGGGCGCGTACTGAACCACGGCCGACAGCACGCAGGCGCCGTCCGGCGCGAGCGCGGGGTCGGAAAGGCTGGGCAGCGTGATCTCCATGACCGGCTCCGGCGAGAACGCGCCGTATTTCGCCGGGTTGAAGGCGCGCTCGACCTGTTCGGACGACGGCGCGATGAGCAGCCGGCCGCGCAAGGCGGTGGCCGGAACGCCGGTGAATTCGGGAACCCGGTCGAGCGCCAGATGCAGCTTTGCCACGTCGCCCGCCATGCGAATGTTCTGCGCCTTGCGCACCACGCCGGTGTCGAGTTCCGACGGCCCGACGAGGTCGAGGAAGGTGGTGCGCGGATTGATCGCCGAGACAATGGTTTGCGCCCGAAGCTCGCTGCCGTCGTCGAGTTGGACGCCGACGGCGCGGCCGTTCTCGACCAGGATCCGGGTCACCGGCGCATCGGTGCGAACCGTCACGCCGGCCCGCGCCGCCGCCGCCTCAATTGCCGCGACCACGGCGCCCATGCCGCCGGCGGGCAGCATTTGCGCGCCCGCCTTGCCGCCGGTTTCCCCGGCAAGCCGGTAGTAGAGCCCGAGCAGCGAGGTCGGCGAGCGCGGGCCGAGATGACTGCCGAGCGTCGCGTCGAAGGCGAGCAGACCCTTCAGCCTGTCGTCGGTCAGGTGCTCTTCGGCGACGTCGTGCACATTCATCAGCAGCATGCGCAGGAAATCGCGCATGTCCTCCGTGCCAAGCCTTCTCAGCGACAGCGCCGCGCCGCCGAGGCCGAGCTTTTCCGACAGGTCCATGCCGGTCAGGTCCGGCGGGCGGCGGGCGAGGAACGGCTTCAGCACGCCCGCGAAGCGGATCAGCTGGGCGAGCATCGCAGCGAAGGCCTGGCGCTCGGTATCGGAGATGTCGCCCTCGATGGTCTCGCCCCAGGCGCCGTGCAGGATGAGGGGGGACTGGGTGGGGGAGAGGAGGATGGTGGGGGTGTCGCCCTCACCCGTTGCATCTTTACGAATACCCGCGCCCGTAGGCGTTTTATGAATACCCCCACCCCTTACCCCTCCCCTCAAGGGGGAGGGGTATTCTGAGACGGTGGCGCCCCCCTCCCCCTGGTGGGGGTCCGTAGGACGGGCGAGACCGGTGGCTCGCCCCGGCAAGGTAGGGGTGGGGGTTTCATAGGGCTGGAGGGTGGAGAACGAGTCCAGCTTCAGCCCCAGCGCCCTGATCACCTCCGGATGCAGCCGGTTGAGCAGATGCGCCGTCGACGCCCGAAAACCCGGATGAAACTCCTCCGTCCGCGCCGCGCCGCCCGTCGCGGCGCCGGCTTCCAGCACCAGCACCTTGCGTCCGCTCTGGCCGAGCATGGCGGCGCAGACGAGCCCGTTGTGGCCGCCGCCGATGACGATCGTGTCGAAGGGTGCGCTAGATGACGTCATGGGCGTCACTCATGTGGCGGCTCGGGCGTTTCAGATCGCGCAGGATTTCGGCCGCAGCGTTGCGCCCCGGCGCGCCCATCACGCCGCCGCCGGGATGCGTGGACGAGCCGCACATGTACAAGCCGCCCACCGGCGAGCGGTACTGCGCGTAGCCCGGCACCGGCCGGTTGAAGAGCAACTGGTCGAAGGTCAGTTCGCCCTGAAAAATGTTGCCTTCGGTGAGGCCCACCTCCGCCTCGATCTCCCGCGGGGTGCGCACCTCCATATGGACGATGCGGTCGCGGAAGCCCGGCGAATAGTCGGCGATCTGCGAGATGACGCTTTCGGCGAAGCCGTCGCGGTCGGCGTCGGTCCAGTCGCGCCCGTCGATCTTCGGCGGCGCATACTGCACGAAGCAGGACATGAAGTGCTTTCCGGGCGGCGCCATGGTCGGGTCGAGCGTGGTCGGGATCACCATGTCGACGAAGGGATCGGCC
>JAUYMV010000080.1 GCA_030698645.1 Mesorhizobium sp. | reverse complement strand
AGCCGATGATCGACTCGTGCACGAAGGTTTCACCCGCCTTGAGCCTCCCCCGGGCGTGCAGCTGCGCCATGCGCGCCGACGTGCCGGTGCCGCATGGGCTGCGGTCGATTGCCTTGTCGCCGTAGAAGACCGCGTTGCGCGCATCGGCCCGCGGGTTCACCGGCGCGCCGGTCCAGAGGATATGGCTCAGTCCCGTGATGCCCGGATTGTCGGGATGGACGAAATGATAGCGCTCGTTCAGCCGGTTGCGCAGGACCGGGCTCATGCCGATCAGGTCGCCGGCCGAGTAGTCGGCCATGTCGTGGTAGTTCGTCTGCGGCTCGACGATGGCGTAGAAATTGCCGCCATAGGCGACGTCGACGGTGATTTCGCCGAGCACCGGGCAATCGACGGCGAGATTCTCGGCATGCAGGTAGGAGGCGACATTGGTGATGCGCACCTCCTCGACATACTGGCCGTCCTGGCGGTACTCGGCGACGACGAGTCCGGCCGGCGTGTCGAGGCGAAGCGTGCCCGGCGTCTTCGGCGTGACCAGCCCATGTTCGATGGCCATGGTGACGGTGCCGATCGTGCCGTGGCCGCACATCGGCAGGCAGCCCGACGTCTCGATGAACAATATGCCGACGTCGCAGTCGTCCCGTGTCGGCGGGTAGAGGATCGAGCCGGACATCATGTCGTGGCCGCGCGGCTCGAACATCAGCCCGGTGCGGATCCAGTCGAATTTTTCCAGGAAATGCGCCCGCCGCTCCATCATCGTCGCGCCGTCGAGCAGCGGGCCGCCGCCGGCGACGAGCCGCACCGGGTTGCCGCAGGTGTGGCCGTCGATGATATGGAACGAATGGCGTGCCATGGAGGGCCTCAGAAGCGTTGCGGGCTGAAGGGCGACAGGTCGATCGCCGGAGTCTCGCCTGAAACCAGATCCCGGATAAAGCGCGCGGTGGCGGCCGCCTGGGTCAGGCCGAGATGGCCATGGCCGAAGGCGTAGAAGACGTCCGGCGCATTGCGCGCGCGGCCGATGACGGGCAGCGAGTCCGGCAGCGACGGGCGATAGCCCATCCACTCGCGGCCTCCCCCGGTCCGCAACCCGGGCAGGAACCGCCTGGCCTTCTCCAGCATCGTCCGGGAGCGCGCATAATTGGGCGGGCGGTCGAGGCCGCCGAGTTCCACCGCGCCGCCGACGCGCAGGCCGGTCGACAGCGGTGTCACGACGAAGCCGTGGCCGGAGAAGATCAGTTGCCGCTTCACGTCGAAGGCGCCTGCCGGCAGCGTCGTGTTGTAGCCGCGCTCGGTCTCGAGCGGGATGCGATCGCCGAAACCCTTCGCCAGCAGATGCGACCATGCGCCTGCGGCGACGATGAGCCGGGCGCCCCGCAGGGTGCGTCCGTCCTCGAGCCGGAGTTCCGGCCCGGCGGCGCCGGCGATCGCCTGCACGACGCGACCCTCGACGAAGCGCGCGCCTTTCGCCTCGGCATGGGTCCAGATGGCCTTGCCGAGCAGTTTCGGATCGTCGACCGTCTTCCATCCCGGTGCGAACGTCGCCTTGACGAACTGCGCCGAAAGGCCTGGCTGCAGCGCGGCCATCTCGTCGCCCGCGACATGACGGTAGGGGATGGCGAAGCGGTCCCGCGCGGCCCAGCCGGGCAGCGAAGCGCGGAACTCCGCCTCGCTCTCATAGAGCTCTAGCGACCCGTCCTCGCGCAGCATCGGCCGGGTGCCGGAGCGCTCCATCAATGCCATCCATTCCGCTTCGGAGAGGCGCATCATGGCGGCCTGCGCGGCGAGCGCCGGTTCGTATCCCGTTTGCCCGGCGCGCCAGAACCGGATCAGCCAGGGAAGGAGCTTTGGCAGGTAGGCCGGCGGGATCGACAGCGGGCCGAGCGGATCGAGCAGCCATTTGGGAAGGTTTTTCAGCATGCCCTTCTGGGCGAGCGGAAGCACGTCGGAGAAGGCGAAGGCGGCGGCATTGCCCGAACTCGTCTCCTCGCAGATGCCGGTCCGGTCGACCACCGTGACGCCGTGGCCGGCCTCCGACAGCAAGGCGGCCGCGCAGATGCCGACGATGCCGGCGCCGACGACGAGGACGTCCGGACGCGGCTCGGTCATGATCTCCTCCGCCGCGAATGCGGATGGTTCGGCGAAGCAGGATGGGTCATGGACATCGGCAAGCGATACGCCACCCGCGCGCCGCTTGCTAGAAGCTCGGCAGCGCCGGTCGGACCGCCAGCGCGTCGGTGATGATCTTCTCGGCGGCCTTGCGGCGTTCGCCCGACAGCGGCATGCGCGGCATGCGGACGCGGTCGTTGGTGCCGATGGCATGCACTTCCGCCAGCTTGATGTTCTGCACCAGATAGGTGGAGACGTCGAGGTCGAGCAGCGGGCGGAACCAGCGGTAGATCGCCAGCGCCTCGTCGCGCCGGCCCTGGCGCATCAGCTGGTAGATCGCCACCGTCTCGCGCGGGAACGCCGTCACCAGCCCCGCCACCCAGCCGATGGCGCCGACCGACAGCGCCTCGAAAGCCAGATTGTCGACGCCGGTGAAGAGGTCGAAGCGGTCGCCGAAGGCGTTGATGATGTCGGTCGAGCGGCGGATGTCGTCGGACGACTCCTTGACGGCGACGAAGCGGGCGTCGTCGGCCAGTTCGGCCATGATCGGGATCGTCACGTCGACGCGGTAGGCGAGGCGGTTGGAGTAGATCATCACCGGCAGGTCGCCGGCGGCGGCGACGGCGCGGAGCGCCGCGACCGTCTCTTCCGGATTGGTGTGATAGATCGGGCTCGGCACGACCATCAGCCCGTCGGCGCCGGCCTTGGCAGCGCGCTTGGCGAGTGCGGCCGCTTCGCGCGTGCCTGCCTCGTTGATCGTCAGTAGGACCGGCTTGCCGCCGGCGACCTTGCGGGCGGTGGCAAACACGTCGAGCTTTTCGTCATGCGACAGCATCGGGCCTTCGCCGAGCGAACCGCAGACGATGATGCCGTCGCAGCCGGCCTCCATCTGCAGGGCATAGCAGCGCTCCATCTCGACATGGTCGAGCGTGTCGGATTCGGTGAACTTCGTCGTGACTGCGGGGAAAACGCCGGACCACATGGGGCTGCTCCTTCTGATATATCACTGATATATTATGCGCGACGCAGTCTGTCAATCGGAATCCGAGTGTGATATATCAAAAATATATCAGCATCGAGTCAGAGCCTTGGTTATCAAGCACGATCCAGTCCCCGAAAGCGCCACCCAGCGTGCCTATCGCGCGCTCGAGCGCATGATCGTGACGCTCGACCTTCGGCCGGGCGGCGTGACGACCGAGGGTGCGCTCATCGAACGGATCGGACTCGGGCGGACCCCGGTGCGCGAGGCGATCCAGCGGCTGGCGTGGGAGGGACTTCTCGAGGTGCGCGCGCGCGCCGGGCTCGCCATCGCGCCGCTGCATCCGGGCGACTGGCTGAAGGTGATCGACGCGCGGCGCGGCGTCGAGATCATCCTGGCGCAATCCGCCGCGCGCCACGTGACGCGCGAGACGGCGCAGCGCTTCCATGATTCGGCGCTTGCTATGCAGAAGGCCGTCATCGCCGGCAATGTCGTG
>JAUYMV010000076.1 GCA_030698645.1 Mesorhizobium sp. | reverse complement strand
AGTATTACTTTGAGCATCGTTGAAATGGGAACTGGCCAACAGGTTATCGGGCGCATCGGCGCCCGATTCGGCGCGACGTTGACACAGCAACTGAGCCGCATCAGCCACCGCCCCCTCACTCATGCCTCAACGCGTCGATCGGATCGAGCCTCGCGCCGCGCAGCGCCGGAAAAAACCCGAACACCATACCGATCAGCCCGGAAAAGCCGACCGCCAGCCCGATGACCGCGAGGCTCGGCGCGAAAGGGATGGCCATGGTGGCGGAGGCGAGGCCGGCGAGGCCCAGGCCGAGGAGGATGCCGATCAGGCCGCCGATGAGGGAGAGCACGGTGGCTTCGACCAGGAACTGGATCAAAATGTCCTTCTCCTGCGCGCCGATGGCAAGCCTGATGCCGATCTCGCGGGTGCGCTCGGTGACGGAGACGAGCATGATGTTCATGATGCCGATGCCGCCGACGAGCAGCGACACGCCGGCCAGCGCCCCAAGCATCCCGGTCATGACCGTGGTGGTGCTCGCCATCGCATCGGCGATCTGCGTCATGTCGCGCACCGAAAAGTCGTCGTCGCGGTCGGGCGCGATGCGGCGTGTCTGGCGCAGGATGTCCTCGACGGTTTCCTGCATGGCGGCGGTCGAGGCGCCCTCGCGGCCGGCGACGTAGATCGTCTCGACGTCGCGGTTGCCGGCGATGCGGCGCTGGAAGGTGGTGAGCGGCATCATGACGATGTTGTCCTGGTCCTGGCCGAAACCGGAAAAGCCCTTGGTTTCGAGCAGACCGATGATGGTGCAGGACATCTTGCCGACGCGGATGGCGAAGCCCGCCGGGTCGCCGATGCCGAAGAATTCGCGCCGCACGGTCTGGCCGACCACGCAGACGCCCGCGCCGCCGCGCACCTCCTGGTCGGTGAAGGCGCGGCCCGAGACGACGGCCCAGTCGCGCGCAGCGAAGTAGCCGGTGTCGGCGCCGGTCACAGAGACGCTCAGGCTCTGCGTGCCAGAGATGACGCGGACGATCTTCTGCGAGGAGGCGGAGACCGCCTTGGCGTCGGGCAGGCCGGCGGCGATCGCGGCGACGTCCTTGCCGTCCAGTTCCTTGGCGCGGACGCGCGGGCCGCCCGGCTGCGACATGCCGCCGGCGCGCACGACGAGCAGATTGCTGCCGAGCTTGGCGATGTCGGCCTTGACCTTCTCGGTTGTGCCCGAGCCGATGGTGATCATGGCGATGACGGCGGCGACGCCGATGACGATGCCGAGCAAAGTGAGGATCGAGCGCAGCACGTTGCGCGTGACGGAGAGCAAAGCGAGGCGGACGGTTTCGAAAAACATCAGGCGACCTCCGCTTCCGCGCGCAACTGGTCGGAACCGATGCGGCCATCGACGAAGCCAATGATGCGGCCGGCATGCGCCGCGATGTCGGCCTCGTGGGTGACCATGACGACGGTCAGGCCCTGCTCCTCGTTGAGGCCGGCCAGGAGGTCCATGATCTCGTGGCTGCGCGCGGTGTCCAGATTGCCGGTCGGCTCGTCGGCAACGAGGAGGGTGGGGCTGGTGACGATGGCGCGCGCGATCGCCACGCGCTGCTGCTGGCCGCCGGAAAGCTCGGCAGGCGTATGGCGCTCGCGGCCGGTGAGGCCGACCTTGGCGAGCGCGTCCATCGCGCGTTTCCGCCGCTCGGCGCCCGGAATGCCGCGATAGATCAGCGGCAGTTCGACGTTCTCCGCCGCCGTGGTGCGCGGCAGCAAATTGTAGCCCTGGAAAACAAAGCCGATGTAGAGATTGCGCAGCAGCGCGCGGCGGCCACGGTCGAGCCGGCCGGCGTCGACGCCCATGAAGCCGTAGCGCCCCTCGGTCGGCGTATCGAGACAGCCGACGATGTTCATGGCGGTCGACTTGCCGGAGCCGGACGGGCCCATGATGGCGACGAATTCGCCGCGGTCGATCACCATGTCGACGCCGGCCAGCGCCTCGACGCGCGCTTCGCCCACGCCATAGGTCTTCCAGACCTTGTCGAAGGTGATGAGGCCGCCGCGCATGGTCAGCTCCTCGGTTGGCGCACGGCGGTGATAATCTGGTCGCCCGGTTCGACGCCGGAAAGGATTTCGGTCTTCTCGCCGTCGCTCGACCCGGCGCGCACGCGCACCGGCGTCGCCTCGCCGTCCTTCAGCACATAGATCGTGCGGCTGCCGTCGGCGGCCTGCGCGGTTTGCGGCGGACGCGGGCGGCCGATGCGCGGCATGAAGAGATTCTGCAGGCTGAAGCCGCTCGACCGCTCGGCGACCGGCGGGCGGAAGCGGAAGGCGGAGCTCGGCACCGTCGTGATGTTCTTCGCCTCGCGCGTGACGACGGTGACAGTGGCGGTCATGCCGGGGCGCAGCAGCAGTTCCTCGTTGGCGACCGAGAGCTTCGCCTCGTAGGTGACGACGCCCTCGGTGGTGACGGCGGCAAAGGCGATGTCGCGGATCTCGGCGGAGAACTTTCGCTCCGGGAACGCATCGACGGTGAAGCGCGCCTGCTGGCCCTTCTCGACCGTGCCGATGTCGGCCTCGTCAATCGCCGCCTCGAGCTGCATGCTGGCCAGATCCGCGGCGATGACGAACAGCACCGGCGCGGAGAAAGAGGAGGCGACCGTCTGGCCGGGATCGACGGCGCGCGTCAGCACGACGCCGTCGATCGGCGCGTAGATCGTGCTCTTGTCGAGATCGGCCTGCTGCAGCTTCAGGTCGGCGACGGCGATGGCGTGATTGGCTTCGGCGGTCAGCACGGCGCTGTCGGCGCGGTCGCGCGCCGCGGTCGCCGTCTCGAGCGCCTGCTCGGTCACCATGCCGCGCGCGGCGAGGCTGGTCGTGCGGGTCAGCGTCAGGTTGGTTTCCTTCTGCGTCGTCCGGGCGTCGGTCACACGCGCCTCGGCGGCCTTGACGGAAGCCTCGGCGCGTTCCACCTGGGCGGCGAGGCGCGTGGTGTCGAGGACGAGCAGGACATCGCCCTGCGCCACGCTTTCATTCTCGTTGACCGCGACGGAGCGGACGACGCCGGACAATTCGCTCGACACGTCGACCTGGGTGACCGGCTGCAGCGTGCCGGTGGCGGTGATTTCCACGGTGATGTCGCCGGTCGCGGCCGGTTCGGTGACGAAGACCGGCGCCGGCGTGCCGCGGCCGAGCCAGGACCAGGCGCCAGCGGCGGCAAGCGCGAGCAGGAGCGCCAGCGTGACGTAGAGCCAGCGGCGCGGGCGGCGGCCACCCCTGCCGTCGGCATCGAGCGACAGCGCCTTCACGATATCGGGCGTGGGCGCGGCCTGTCCGCGACTGACGATCTGGTCCATTGCGGACACCTTGTATACGGTCGAAACGACCGTTGCCGTCCCTGCAGACTCACACTTCTGTCTTCGCGGGCGCGATTACAAATTAAATCTCGTTCATCTTGCCGCCCGAAGGGACGGCCAAACCGGGAGCAAGCCATGACCGAACGCCGCACGCTGCTGCTCGACGTGTTCACCGATACGGCGCTGGAAGGCAATCCGCTGGCCATCGTGCTGGATTGCGACGGGCTCGACACGGCGACGATGCTGCGGATCGCGGGCGAATTCAACCTGTCGGAGACGGTGTTCGTGCTGCCGCCCGAGAATCCGGCGCACGCGGCGCTGATCCGCATCTTCACGCCGCACTACGAGATGCCGTTCGCCGGCCATCCGACCGTCGGCACGGCGGTCGCGCTCGCCGCCGAGCGCGGCGTCGGCGACGGCGAACTCATGGTGCTGGAGGAGAAGATCGGTCCGGTGCGCTGCGTGGTGCGGCGCGGCGAGGGCGCCGCCTTTGCCGAATTCGACCTGCCGGCGCTATCCGAGCCGCTCGATTTCGCGCCCGACGAGGCCCAGGTCGCTTCGGCCCTCGGGCTCGACGTTTCCGACATCGGCTTCGGCAGCCACGAAATCGGCGCGTGGTCGGCGGGCGTGCCTTACGTCACCGTGCCGGTCAGGGGGCTGGATGCGGCCGCGCGCGTGCGCTTCGATGCTGAAAAATGGATGCGCTTTGCGCCGGAGAAGGCGGCGGGCGTCTTCGCGTCGGCCTATGTCTACACGGCCGAAACGGCGGCGGCGGGGGCAAGCTTCCACGCCCGCATGTTCGTCGCCGGCACGCCGTCCTACGAAGACCCGGCGACCGGTTCGGCCGCCGCCGCCTTCATGGGCGCGGTGATGGCGCATGAGCGGCCGGCGGACGGGTTGCTGCAGGTCTGGATCGAACAGGGTCTCGAAATGGGCCGCCCGTCGCGCATCCGGCTGGAGATCGAGGTGGCGGGCGGCGTGGCGACGGGGGCGCGGATCGGCGGGCACGCGGTGGTGACGGGCAAGGGCGTGCTGTTCGTCCAGGGGCGCGGCGCGGCCGGCTGACGGGCCGACGGAAACTCGCCCCTGTCGCGTTCCGGGCAAACGTGGCGGCGACGCGCATGGCCCCCTAAATGAGCCGCGGTCGGTGGCGGAGGAATCGGTCTTGTGACGTAACGTCAAGTGGCGCAGGATTGGCGTCCTCGGCCGGGGACGCTGCCGGCCAGTCGGAGCAGGGAGGGTTCCATGACGGCTTACAATTCGGTCCGCTTCCGCGTGAAGCCGGGCAAAGACCAGGAGTTTCTCGACGCGCACAAGAATGTCGGGGCGGAATGGCCCGGGCTTCGCAAGGCCAACATCATCAAGACCGGCGAACAGACATACTGCATCATCGCCGAGTGGGACGGGATGGACGCGGTGGCAAATGCGCGGCCGAACATGATCGCCACGCTGGACAATTTCCGGCACACGCTCGAAGAGGTCGGCCCCGGCCTGGTGCTGACCGATCCCGTCGCCGGAACCGTCGTCCTGGAACTGAAGTAGGCTGGCGACGTTCGGCCGGCGTTGCGGATCAGGCGTTGAAGAGGTTGACGGGCGGCCGCGCCACCTCGCGCGGGGAGATGCCGTATTTGCGGCGGAACAGCGTGCTGAAATGCGCCGAGCTGTTGAAGCCGTGGTCGAAGGCGATCGAGGTGATGGAGCGGCCATCGTTCCTTGCGATCTGGTCGTAGCAAAGCTGCAGCCGCCGGTTCCAAATCCATTCCGATGCCGACATTTCGCACTGCCGGAACAAGAGGTGCAGGTTGCGCAGCGACATGCCGTTCGCCGCCGCTATCTTCTCGAGCGAGAAATCGGCGTCCTTCAGGTGCGCCTCGATCCACTGCTGGACCAGCCGCAGCCGGGCCTTCTGCACCGAGCCTTCCCCGTTGGGCGTATCGTCATGGGCGGACTGGAGGGTGAGCGCCATCATGTCCATGAGCTGGTCGCCGAGGCCGGAGCGCACGCCGTCCTGCAGGCCGGAGCCCTCGGTGGCAAGCATGGCGCAAAACTCGGTGGCGATGCGCCCGAGGCCCTGGGTCGTGTTGATCGTGGCCGAAATCGGAATCCGCTCATGCGGGAAGCGCTGCGCGAACGCGGCGCGGGGAATTTCCAGGTAGAAGGATCGCACCTCGCCCTTGCACTGCAGCTCGTACTGCTCGGTGGCCGAGAAGAGCGCGCCGCGCGCCGAGTTCGAATGATGTGTCGCGCCGTGCTGGATCACGTCCAGATTGCCGCGGTGGATGAGCTGCAGGTAGCAGCAGTCCTTGTCGAGCCGCGAGATATGCTGGCTGTTGCGCTTGATGCTCTGCTCGGAAAGCAGGATGTCGGTCATCACGACGCCGCCGAACTGCGCCTCCCGGATGAATCCCCGGTAGTCGTCCGGGCGCGTCGCCTTGACGTCGACGTGGACGTAGAAATCGCAGATCGCCGCGCGCCAGGCGTCGTAACGCTTCGCGCGAGCGACCTTTTCGGTCGAAAAGACGAGATCCATGGGTTCCTCCAACCCTGGGCCACGCATTTAGTCGGCTGCTTGCGGCGACACTCCCCATTCGCCGCGCCGGACCTCTGCGTCATCCCGCTCCTTAGTAGCGTATCGGCCGGCTCCGCGACAAGAGCGGACGAGTGCGCTGTCAGGCAAATCGCCTGCATTCCTGGGAAAGCGGCGGGCAAAATCCGCCGATAGGCTCTGCCCACCGATCGATGCGTTTGCGGATGCGTCGCCCGGCGGGGGGGGGAGAGGAATATCATGCAAGCTTTCGGCCGTTTGAGCCAGGAACAGATCGTATTCGCTCTGGCGCTCCTGCTCGGCGTGGCGTTCGCGATCATGCTTCCGGGATTTCTGAGCACCAACAACCTGCTCAACCTCGTGCGCAGCGTGTCGATCCTCGGCATCCTCGGCGTCGCCATGGGCCTCGTGGTGATCGGCCGCGGCATAGACCTGTCGCTCGTCGCGCTGATGGCGGTCTCCGTCGCGTGGACGCTGCAGATGGTCGCGAGCGGGATGCCGCTGCCGCTGGCGCTCGCCATCGGCC
>JAUYMV010000075.1 GCA_030698645.1 Mesorhizobium sp. | reverse complement strand
CGGCGTCAAGGGCCCGGCGCCGGGCATCGGCGATCGCGTTCTGGCAAAAGTCTTCGCCTCCAAGGAGCGCGGCGGACCGGCCTATTCGGGCCGCGTGATAAAGCTCATCGACCGCCGCAAGGATCAGGTGCTGGGCGTCATCCGCAGGCTGCCCGACGGCTCGTTCCGCATCGAGCCGGTCGAGCGCCGCCAGGCGGAGCTGATCATCGACTCCTTCGACCTGAAGGGCGCGAAGCCGGGCGACCTCGTCGAGGTGGAGCAGACCAGCGCCGGCCGCTACGGCCTGCCCAAGGGCAAGGTGATCACCGTGCTGGGCTCGCTGGAAAGCGAGAAGGCGGTGTCGATGATCGCCATCCACGCGCACGAGATTCCGCACATCTTCCCGCCCACCGTCCTGGCCGAGGCGGATAACATGAAGCCGGCCGGCATGGAGAAGCGCGAGGACTGGCGCAAGCTGCCGCTCGTCACCATCGACCCGGCCGACGCCAAGGACCATGACGACGCCGTGTTCGCCGAGCCCGACCCCGATCCGGCCAATCCGGGCGGCGTCATCGCGACCGTCGCCATCGCCGACGTCGCCGCCTATATCCGCACCGGCTCGGCGCTGGACCGCGAGGCCCTGAAGCGCGGCAACTCGGTCTACTTCCCCGACCGAGTCGTGCCGATGCTGCCCGAGCGCATCTCCAACGATCTCTGCTCGCTGCGCGAGGGCGAGGACCGCCCGGCGCTGGCCGTGCGCATGACGTTCTCGGCCCAGGGGCGCAAGATCCGCCACAGCTTCCACCGCGTCATGATGAAGTCGGCCGCCAAGCTTGCCTATCCGCAGGCCCAGGCCGCCATAGACGGCCATCCGGACGACAAGACCGGCCCTCTGCTCGACGCGGTGCTGCGGCCGCTGTGGGACGCCTACGCCATCCTCAAGCGCGGCCGCGACAGCCGCCAGCCGCTCGAACTCGACCTGCCCGAGCGCAAGATCCTGCTGAAGCCGGACGGCACGGTCGACCGTGTCATCGTCCCCGACCGCCTCGACGCCCACAAGCTGGTCGAGGAGTTCATGATCCAGGCCAACGTGGCCGCCGCCGAGACGCTGGAGGACCGCCGCCAGGCCCTCGTCTACCGCGTCCACGACACCCCCTCGATGGCCAAGCAGGAATCGCTGCGCGAATTCCTGCAGACGATCGGCCTCGGCCTCGCCCGCGGCGCGCAGATGAAGCCGGCGCAGTTCAACACCATCCTGAGCCAGGTGCGCGGCGCCGATCACGAGGCGCTCGTCAACGAGGTCGTGCTGCGCTCGCAGAGCCAGGCAATCTATTCGCCGATGAACATCGGCCATTTCGGCCTCAATCTGCGCCGCTACGCGCATTTCACCTCGCCGATCCGCCGCTACTCCGACCTGATCGTGCACCGCGCCCTGGTCGGTTCGCTCGGTCTCGGGTCGGGCGGGCTGACGCCGGACGAGGAGGCTCGGCTGGAAGAAACCGCCGCGCTCATCTCCGCGTCGGAACGTCGCGCCATGGCCGCCGAGCGCGACACGGTCGACCGGCTGGTTGCGGCCCATCTATCTGGCCGCAAAGGGGAAACCTTCGATGGACGCATCACCGGCGTGACCAAATCGGGACTCTTTGTCCAGTTGCCGACCTATGGCGCGGACGGCTTTGTTCCGGTGTCATCTTTGAATGACGATTACTACCTATATGACGAGACCGCGCACGCGCTGTTTGGCGACCGCAGCGGCAAGGGCTACCGGCTGGGCGACAAGGTCGAGGTGCGCCTCGTCGAGATCGCGCCGCTGGCCGGCTCGATGCGCTTCGAAATGCTGACCGAACCGGTGGCGCTGCCCGGCATGAAACAGTCGTTCCACAAGTCGAAGGCGCGCGCTTCGGCGCGTGCGAACCGGAATGCGCCCGGCAAGGGGCGCGCGAGGAGACGATCATGAACACTGTCGAGTTCGGGGGCGAGCATCACACCGGCAGGCCCGCGCGCGCGCTCGGACCGGCCATGCTGCGCGGCTTTCTCGGCCGCTGTCCGCGCTGCGGCGAAGGCAAGCTGTTTCGCTCCTTCGCCAAGACGGTCGACGATTGCGCCTATTGCGGCGAACATATAGACCACCATCGCGCCGACGACCTGCCGGCCTATCTGGTGATCTTCGTCGTCGGCCACATCGTCATCGGCGCCTTCATGGGCGTCGAAGCCGCGGTGGAATTGACGGCCTGGCAGCATCTGGCGATCTGGGCGCCGGTCACCGTGGCGATGTCGATCGCTTTGCTGCAGCCGCTCAAGGGCGCCATCGTCGGGCTGCAATGGGCGTTCTACATGCATGGATTCGGCGGCGAGGACGAGGTTCTCGACAGCCATCCGGAAATCTGAGTTGCGCGAGGGGGGCGGCTTCATGGAGGGCATGACTCGGGCCGAGGTCGATGTCGCCGAATCCAAGGACTTCGCGCTTGGCGGCGGGCCAATGCCGATTCGCGACGCGGCCACGCTGATCCTGCTGGATCGCCGCCAGGGCGACATCCGCCTGCTGATGGGCCGGCGTTCGCGCGCCCATCGCTTCATGCCCGGAAAGCTCGTCTTCCCGGGCGGCCGCACCGATCCCGCGGACGCCCGTATCATGGCGGCCGATGCGCTGCTTCCCGCCGTCGAGGCGAAGCTGCTCGCCGGCCGCGGCAGCAAGATCTCGGCGACGCGCGCGCGCGCCATCGCCATGTCCGCGCTGCGGGAAACCTACGAGGAAGCCGGCCTGCTGATCGGGCGCAAGGCGGATTTCCGGACCAATAGCGAAGGCTGGCGGGGCTTTGCCGAACATGGCGTCGAGCCGATGCTCGCCAATCTGCGCCTCGTCGCGCGCGCCATCACGCCGCCCGGTCGCGTCCGGCGTTTCGATACCCGCTTCATCGCCGCGTGGCGCGACGATGTCGCCGTCGAACTCGCCGACGGCGGTCCGACGCAGGAGCTCGAGGAACTCGTGTGGCTGTCGATCGCGGACGCACGGCAGGCCGATACCCCGATGATCACGCGCACCATCCTCGGCGATCTTGCGCAACGTCTGGCCGACGATCCGGATCTTGCCCCGGACGCGCCGGTTCCCTTCTACCATCTGCGCCACCAGCGCTTCGTGCGCGATCTGCTTTGACGTTGGACGGGCGGGACAGGTGAGACACCCAATTGCGACCGAAACCGCCGATGCCGAGACGCCGATCCGGTTGCGTTCGCTTGCCGCGGCGATCGCCTCGATCACCGTCGTCGGCGTGGCGATCGGCCTCGGCATGCCGCTGCTTTCGATCATCCTCGAATCGCGCGGCCACTCGGCGACAATGATCGGACTGAACACCGCGGCGGCCGGGCTCGCCTCGATCGCCGCTGCGCCGCTGGCGACGCCGCTTGCGGCGCGTTTCGGCGTCGTGCCGACGCTTCTCGCCATGATGATCATCGGCGCGCTGTCCTTCGTCGGGTTCTACTTCGCCGACGAATTCTGGATGTGGTTTCCGCTGCGCGCGGTGCTCCACGTCGCGCTGACGGTGGTGTTCATCCTCTCGGAATTCTGGATCAACGTCTCGGCCCCGCCGCGCAAACGGGGTCTGGTGCTCGGCGTCTACGCCACGATGCTGTCGCTCGGCTTCGCCTTCGGGCCCTGGCTGTTCGCGCAGATCGGCAGCGCGGGTTTTCGCCCGTTCGGCGTCGCCTTCGGGCTGGTCATCGCCGGTATGATTCCGGTGCTGGTCGCCTGGCGCGAAAGTCCGGTGATCGGCGCGCGGCAGGCCGGCAATGTCGGATTCATCCGATATCTATGGCTGGTTCCGACGGCGACCGCCGCGGTCCTGGTGTTCGGCGCCGTCGAGACCGGGGGATTCGCGCTGTTTCCGATCTACGGCACGCGTGTCGGCTATTCCGAGGCCGACGCCGCCATCCTGCTCAGCATGATCGGCCTCGGCAACGTCCTGTTCCAGATCCCGCTCGGCATGGTCAGCGATCGCATCAACGACCGGCGCTGGGTTCTGGTCGGCTGCGCGCTGGTCGGCCTTGCCGGCATGCTGGTGATGCCCATCGTCGCCGCGAGCTGGCCCCTCACCGCCGTGCTGCTGTTCTTCTGGGGCGGCGCCGTGGCGGCCCTCTACACCGTCGGTCTCGCCCATCTCGGATCGCAGCTGTCCGGACGCGACCTGGCGTCGGCGAATTCGGCCTTCGTTTTCTGCTACGGCATCGGCATGCTGATCGGGCCGCAGGCGATCGGAATTGGGCTGGATGCGTTCGGGCCGCCCGGTTTTGCCTGGTCGCTCGCCCTGTTCTTCGCGGCCTATCTGGCCCTGGTGGCGGCCAGGCTGTTTCGGGATCGCTCCCGCACTTGACATTCCGGGGGCATTCTTTATTGGTCCGCCGAGTTTTCCGCGGCCGGGCACGACGCTTGGCGCTCGCGCGCGAAGTGACCCGCCACACAAGATACGGACGAAAAAAATGGCCAAAGCCGCCAATATCAAGATCAAGCTTCTGTCGACCGCCGATACCGGCTTCTTCTACGTCACGAGCAAGAACAGCCGCACGAAGACCGAAAAGATGTCGTTCCGCAAATACGATCCGGTCGCCAAGAAGCATGTCGACTTCAAGGAAACCAAGATCAAGTAGTCGATCTTCCAAGCCTTTCAAAACGCCGCCTCCGGGCGGCGTTTTCATTTCAGCTTGAAGATGTTGGAATGGTTTTCTCGCTTGTGGCACGAAGGGGCCGGCCGGCTAACTGGCAGCGGTACGAGGAGGCCACTGTGTGCCAGCGCCGGCCGGCCGACCCCATGGACCCAGGAGATGCGGCGGACCTGAGCATCATGGGGTATCAATGGACGCGGCCGACCTGCCCTGGCAGCGCACCCCGTCCCTAACCCGACGGGACAGTTGCGCGCGCATGCCTTTGAAATCAATAGTTTCTTAACTCTGCGGGGAGAATCGCTTCAAACAGGGTTAAATTCGGCGCGGAACTTGCCGCCGCGAAGACCCGGTCGAAATCCGCGCCCGGCTATGCGGCGCGGGCCACGACACGGTTGCGGCCGCCGCTCTTGGCTTCGTAGAGCGCGGCATCCGTTCGCTTCATCAGTGTCTCGACGCTGTCTTCGCCCGGAATCAGCGACGATACGCCGATGCTGACGGTCACCGAGAGCGCGGCCGATGCGGTTCCGGTGGAAAACGGCTGGGTCTCGATTTCATGGCGGATACGCTCGGCGATGCGCTCGGCGACGTGCTGCTCGGTGTCGGGCATGACAACCACGAACTCCTCGCCGCCGAAACGGCAGGCCAGGTCGATGCCGCGCACGTTCTTGCGCAGCCGCCGGGCGAACTCGCGCAGC
>JAUYMV010000070.1 GCA_030698645.1 Mesorhizobium sp. | reverse complement strand
GGAACGCCGTCAGCGCCGCGCCGTCGCCTTGTTCCGTCCCGGCGCCTTGCTCCGCCATGAGGCCGCGGCGGAAGGCGGCGAAGGCGTCCGGATCGCCGGCGTCGATGGCCAGCATGTCGAGCGTCGCGATCATCACCTCGGCGTCGCGCGCACCCGACAGCCCCGCCGCGGCGTCGCGGATGGCGGCGTTCTCGACCGCGTAGCCGTCGAACACCGGCCGCACCATGCGGATCAGGCCGCGCAGCTTCTTGCAGCCCTTGCGCAGCCGGTGAATCCGGTCGTCGCGCGCGGCGTCGGGACCGGCCGCCTCGAGCGCGGCGTCGATCTGCTCGAGAGCGATGCGACGGACGCCCATCTCGATCGTGCGGTCGGACTTGACGAAGCAATAGGCCATGGCGTCCTGGCGCATCCGGTGAAGCGGTTGGCCGCGACATGCGGGCGACCGGTGATAGCGGGAATGCAGGCCGGCCGGCAAGCCCCGTCGCGCGGCCGGTCAAAGCGCCGCGGTCCGGTTCGTTAACCATACCGTGCCAGAGTGCGGCCGGGCACACGAGGGGCAATTCACATGGTATCGGCAGTCACGGGCGTTTCGCAGGCGACGCAGACGCGCAGCGCGGGAACGCAGGGCGAGAGGGCGCAGATCGAGGCGCAGATCAAGGCCAAGGAAAGCGAGGCGGAGTCGGTCAAGGAGGCGATCGCGGCCGCCAAGCTGGCGCAGGAGATCGCCGTGCTGAAGGCCAAGCTCGCGGCGCTCGACGCCGCCGACAAGAAGACGGCGACGCCGGCGGAACCGGCGCAGCCGAGCGACCCGGCGCAGCAGGCCGGCTTCGACGCCGAGGACGAAAAGACCACCGGCGCCAGCTATTACATCTGAGCGCGGCCCGGGCCGCGCGCCGACGGCAATTTCGAAATGGAGCGCCTCTGTCCGCCCGGTCATTCCGGACGGGCGCTTCCGGTCGTGCGGTTCGGACGCATCCGACAGACGCCGGCGGCGGCGGGCGCGCATCCGTCGCCGGCAGACGTTCGTGCGGGCGAATGCTTGCCGAAGACCCCGTCGCATCAACGCCGACAACTTTTGCGCGAACTAAACAAATTAAACAATCTAAAGTAGAAAATCGACGCCACAACTGCTAGTAGAGTTGCCGCGGGCGGAGAACAGATCCGCATACGCGTAGCAACGCCACCCGGAAACTGGGCTGGAAACAGGGAAGGAGCAGGACATGGCGACGTATCACGAGTTCGACGAGAAGGCGATTGCCGCCGCCTTGGAGGCCGCGCGCGGATTCCACGACCCCAAAGCACTGGCGGCGAGCGCCCAGGTCAATCCGTTCGACGACGGTCACCTCCGCCTGGCCGCGAGCTGCATCTCGGTCACGGTCGACAACGGCAAGGTCTGTCTCAACCTGCCGCTCGGCATCGGTCAGGTCTGCGTGCCGATCCCGGCGATCTTCCCGAACGGCACCGCGGCCCAGGCATGCCTCGACATCTGCACGACCTGGGGCATTCCGACCGGCGTCAGGCTGACCGTCAGCATCGCCGGGCAGACGATCGTA
>JAUYMV010000069.1 GCA_030698645.1 Mesorhizobium sp. | reverse complement strand
GCGCGCGCAGGCCGGCGATCAGCGACAGGCCGTCGCGGCGCGGCAGCATGCGGTCGACGACGAGCACGTCGTAGTCGCCGGAATCGGCGAGGCTGAAGCCGGTCTCGCCGTCGCGCGCCACATGCGGCGTGTGGCCGGCCTCCGTCAGCGCCTTTTCGATGTATTCCGCCGCTTCGCGGTCGTCTTCGATCACGAGAATCTTCATCGCATCCTTATACGTGGTTTCGGCGGCGATGGAGGACTGGGAATTCATCTCGAACCATTCGAAGAATGCCGGCAGCGGGAAAGGAGATCCCGCTGCCGTCGGAACCGCTCGCTTGGGGGCGAGGGCAGCGTGCGGGCTGCCAGAGCCTACGCGGGCTCTGCCGGTTCCTGCCATCGCCGCCGGCCGTCCGGGTGTTTCGGATGGCCGGCTTCGATAGGTATCAGCCCTGCGCCACCGGCAATGCCACGAAGCGGCTGGTCTGGTCGCGCTGGACCTGGAACAGCACGGCCTTGCGGCCGGCCTTGGCGGCGTCCTGCACGGCTGCTTCGATGTCGGCCGCGCTCGTCACTTCCTTCGAATTGACGCTCAGGATCACGTCGCCCGACTGGATGCCGCGCTCGGCGGCGTCGCTGTCGGGCGCCACGTCGGTGACGACAAGACCCTTGCCGTCGTCGGCCCTGGTCACGGTCAGGCCGAAGCTCTCGATCGAGCCGCTCTCGATTTCGGGCGTCTGGTCGAGCGCCGCCTGCTGCGTGGCGCCGGGAAGCGTGCCGAGCTTCACGTCGAAGGTCTGCGCCTTGCCGTCGCGCCAGGTCTCGACCTTGGCGACCTTGCCGGGCGCATAATTGGCGATCAGTCGCGCCAGTTCGCGCGGCGAGGAGACTTCCTTGCCGTCGACCGACAGGATGACGTCGCCGGCGACCAGCCCCGCGGCCTTGGCCGGGCTGTCGGCCTGCGCCTCGGTCACCAGCACACCCTTGGTCTTGTCGAGACCGACCGAGTCGGCGATTTCCGACGTGACGGGCTGGATCTGCACGCCGAGCCAGCCGCGCTCGATCGAGCCGCCCGACATCAGCTTGGAGACGACGTCGCTGGCGGTGGAGGCGGGAATCGCGAAGGCGATGCCGACATTGCCGCCCGACGGCGAGAAGATGGCGGTGTTGATGCCGACGACTTCGCCGTTCAGGTTGAACGCCGGGCCGCCCGAATTGCCGCGGTTCACCGCCGCGTCGATCTGGATGAAATCGTCATAGGGGCCGGCGCCGATGTCGCGGCCGCGCGCCGAGACGATGCCGGCGGTCACCGTGCCGCCGAGGCCGAACGGATTGCCGACCGCGACCACCCAGTCGCCGACGCGGACCTTCGAATCGTCGGCGAACTTCACATAGGTGAACTTGCGCGCATCATCGACCTTGAGCACGGCCAGATCGGTGCGCTCGTCGCTGCCGATCAGCTTGGCATCGAGTTCGTCGCCATTGTCCATGACGACGGTGAGTTCGGCGCCGTCCTTGACGACATGGTGATTGGTGACGAGAAAGCCGTCCTCGGAGATGAAGAAGCCCGAGCCCTGCGAGGACGGGCGCATGCGCTCACGGCCGCCGCGACGCTCCTGGCGCCGATCCGGGCCACGCTCCGCGCGCGGGCCCTGGCCCGGGCCGCGCTCGGCGCGGGGACCCTGGCCGTCGCCGCGGAATTCGCGGAAGAAGCGCTTGAGGGGGTGGCCGTCCGGCAGGTTTTCGAGGCCCTGGTCGAAGCCGAACAGCGAGCCTGGATTGTCGGTGGCGGGCTCGATCCTGGACTTGACGCGGACGCTGACGACGGCGGGAGAAACCTTCTCGACCACGTCGGCAAAACCGGGCGCCTGGACCGATTCGACTCGAACGGCCTCGGCGAGAACCGGAGCGGTTCCCGACGCAATGGCGCCGGCGCCGATGGCTGCGGCGAGCGCGACCGATGCGACGGCGGCCATGAGCCGCTTCTTCGCGGGAGACGAAGGATTCGCAGATGTGTTCATGGGTGTCGTGTCCTCTTGATGGGGATGCACGTTCTGCATCCGTCGCGAGAACAGATAGGACGCCTCACATTACGCGCACCTGTCCGAAAGGTGAAATTTTGGTAATGTGGGGAGCGCGGCGCGTGCGCCGCGTCTAGCCTCAGTCCTGCTTGAGCACCTCGTCCAGCGCGCGCCGTTCCTCATCGCTCAGCGCCACCTGGTCCGCGCCTGCGGCTTTGCGCCGTGCGCCCAGCAGAATATACCCCCCGCCAATCAGCAGCAGCAACACCGGCGTTGCCCAAAGCAGCGCGTTGCGCCAGTTGAGCTGCGGCTTCAGGAGCACGAATTCGCCGTAGCGCGAGACGACATAGGCGAACACTTCGGCGTCGGTATCGCCGGCCACCAGGCGCTGGCGAACCACGACGCGCAGGTCGTGCGCCAGTTCGGCGTCCGAATCGTCGATCGACTGGTTCTGGCAGACCAAGCAGCGCAGCTCGGCCGAGATCTTGCGCGCGCGCGCCTCGAGCGCCGGGTCGGCCAGCACCTCGGCCGGCGTCACAGCCAGAGCCGGGCCAGCGGTCAGCGCCAGGGGCGCACCCGCCGCAAGCGCCAGCCAGGCGAAAGCGCCGACGACATGGCGGGTCCGCGCGGTCATTCCGCCGCCGTCCGCGCCGGGTGTGCGGCAACGGGCCTGCGCTGGCGCGTCGGCGCGCCGATGCGCAGCCGGCGGTCCATCAGCGACACGCCGCCGCCGGCCATCATGACGAGCGCGCCGAGCCAGATCAGCGTCACCAGCGGCTTCCACCAGATGCGCACGACGATGCTGCCATCGTCGCTCTGGTCGCCGAGCGAGACGTAGATCTGGGAAAAGCCGAGCGTCTTGATGCCGGCCTCGGTGGTCGGCATCTGGCGCGCCGTATAGATGCGTTTCGCCGACACGATGTCTGCAAGTCTTGCCCCACCCGAATTCGACAGCGTGAAGCGGCCCCGGTCCTCGGTGAAGTTCGGACCCTGCACCGGTTCGATGCCCTCGAAGCGCAGCGCGTAGCCGGCGATGCCGGCCTCATCGCCGGGCCGCATGGCGACGATGTTCTCCGCCTGCAGCGCAGTGACGGCGACGATGCCGAGCGTCGTCAGGCCGAGGCCCATATGGGCGAGCGTCGTGCCGAACACCGATTTCGGCAGGCCGGCGAAACGGCGGACCGCGACGCCGGGCGACACGCTGCCGATGCCGGTCTTCAGCGCCAGGTCGGTCAGCGCGCCGAAGATCAGCCAGGCCGCCAGCCCCAGCCAGAGTGCCGCGAAGGCCGAGACGCCGTCGACGAAGAAGGCCGCCACGAGCGCCACGACGAGGGCCGCGCCCGCCGCCAGGAACAGGCGCTGCGACACCGCGTAGAGGTCGCCGCGCTTCCATGCCAGCAGCGGACCGAAGGGCACCGCGAACAGCAGCGGCACCATCAGCGCGCCGAAGGTCAGGTCGAAGAACGGCGCGCCGACCGAGATCTTGTCGCCGGCCACCGCCTCGATGAAGAGCGGATAGAGCGTGCCGATGAAGACGGTCGCCGCGGCCGTGGTCAGGAACAGATTGTTGAGCACCAGCGCGCCTTCGCGCGACACCGGGTGGAACAGCCCGCCGGCGGTCAGGGACTGGGCGCGGAAGGCGAACAGCGCCAGCGAACCGCCGACGAACAGCGTCAGGATCGCCAGGATGAACACGCCGCGGCTGGGGTCGGTGGCGAAGGCATGCACCGAGGTCAGCACGCCGGAGCGCACCAGGAAGGTGCCGAGCAGCGAGAGGGAGAAGGTCAGGATGGCGAGCAGGATGGTCCAGATCTTCAGCGCCGAGCGCTTTTCCATCACGATCGCCGAATGCAGCAGCGCGGTTCCCGCCAGCCATGGCATGAACGAGGCGTTCTCGACCGGATCCCAGAACCAGAAGCCGCCCCAGCCGAGTTCGTAATAGGCCCAGTACGAGCCCATCGCGATGCCGCCGGTGAGGAACATCCAGGCGGCCAGCGTCCATGGGCGCACCCAGCGCGCCCAGGCGGCGTCGATGCGGCCGTCGATCAGCGCGGCGACGGCAAAGGAAAAGCTCACCGAAAAGCCGACATAGCCGAGATAGAGCAGCGGCGGGTGGATCGCCAGGCCGATGTCCTGCAGCACGGGATTGAGGTCGCGGCCTTCCATCGGCACCGGGAAGAGCCGCGTGAACGGGTTCGACGTCGTCAGCACGAAGAGGAAGAATGCCGCGCCGATCAGCCCCTGCACCGCCAGCACATTGGCCTTCAGCGCCGGCGGCAGATTGGCGCCGAACAGGCCGACCAGCGCGCCGAAGAAGGTCAGGATCAGCACCCAGAGCAGCATCGAGCCTTCGTGGTTGCCCCAGGTTCCGGTGATCTTGTAGAGCATCGGCTTCATCGAATGGGAGTTTTCCCAGACGTTCAGCACCGAGAAATCCGACTGCACATAGGCCGCCGCCAGCGCGGCGAAGGCGATCGCGGTCATGGCGAAGCCGGTCAGCGCGACGGGCGCGGCGACCGCCATCAGCCGCTCATTGCCAAGCCGCGCGCCGATCGCCGGCAGGCTCGCCTGCACGAGCGACAGCGCGAACGCCAGCACGAGCGCGAAATGCCCCGCTTCGATCATCTGCCTGCCTCGATCATCGATCCCTGCTCCTCGTCAGTTCGGTTGCCAGACGCCCTTTTCCTTCAGGCTGTCGGCGACTTCCTTCGGCATATAAGTCTCGTCATGCTTGGCAAGCACGCTATCGGCGACGAAGGTGCCGTCGGCGCGGAAAGCGCCCTCGGTGATGACGCCCTGCTCCTCGCGAAACAGGTCCGGCAGGATGCCGTTGTAGACCACCTTGATCGTGTGCGCGGTGTCGGTGACGGCGAACGCCACCTCGGTGCCCTCGCCGCGCGCGATCGAATTCTTCTCGACCAGTCCGCCGAGACGGATGCGGGTCCCAGGCTCCACCGGGCGCTCGCTGACGTCGGTCGGCATGTAGAAATAGGACGCCTTCTGGCCGAGCGCGAAGAAGGTTAGCGCCGTTGCGGCG
>JAUYMV010000061.1 GCA_030698645.1 Mesorhizobium sp. | reverse complement strand
GGCCGCACCCGCACTCAGCTGCCCATCGGACAGATCGGCGAGATTGCCGGCGAGCCCGGCGCGGTCGGCGACCGCCTGGGCGAGCCGCTTCGGCAGATGGTTGGCGAGCACGGTCTGCACCGCCTGCTTGCCATTGACGCGCTTCGCATCGCGCAGCAGCGCGGCTACATCCGCGCCGGGCAGCATGGCGATGCGGATCTCGTCACCCTCGCGCCAGTAAGACGAGATCTGCAGGATGGCCGGGCCGCTGATGCCCCGATGGGTGAACAGCATCGCCTCGGCGAAGCTCGTCTTGCCGCACGACACGACGGCATCGACCGCGACGCCGGCGAGCGGCGAAAGCCGCGCAAGCGTCTGCGCGTCGAAGGTGAGCGGCACCAGCCCCGGCCGCGTCTCGACGACGCCAAGTCCGAACTGCCGCGCGAGATCGTAGCCGAACCCGCTCGCGCCCATCTTGGGGATCGATTTTCCGCCGCTAGCGATCACCAGAGAACCGCAGGCGACAGGACCGTCGGAGAGTTTCACGCTGAACCCGTCGGCGGATTTCGTGACTTCCCCGACCGAGGTGGACAGCCGCATCTCGACGCCCCCGGCCCGCATTTCCGTAACCAGCATGTCGATGATCTGTCGCGCCGAGCCGTCACAGAAGAGCTGGCCGAGCGTCTTTTCGTGATAGGCGATGCCGTGCGCTTCCACCAGCTTGACGAAGTCCGCCTGCGTGTAGCGGCTGAGCGCCGAGATGCAGAAATGCGGGTTTTGCGACAGGAACTGTTTCGGGCTCGCATGAATGTTGGTGAAGTTGCAGCGCCCGCCGCCGGAGATGCGGATCTTTTCGCCCGGCGCCGCCGCATGGTCGACGATCAGCACCGAGCGGCCGCGCCGCCCCGCCTGCGCCGCGCACATCATGCCCGCCGCCCCCGCGCCGATCACCACCACGTCGAAGGATTTTGCCAAGCGACTCGTTCCCGGGTTCCGCCTCCCGCTAAACCAGCGTCTCGGCGAAGAATGTCGTCAGCCGCGCCCAGTGGCGCTCGGCGCCAGCCGGGTTGTGCACACGGCTGTCGGGCACGGTCCAGCCGTGCTCCATGCCGATGTAGTTCTCCATGATGTAGTCGACGCCCGCCATGCGCAGCGCGGATTCGAGCCGCGCCGACTGTTCCGGCGGAAACGAGCCGTCGACGCCGGCGGAGCCGATATAGACGCGGCCCCTCATGGCGGCGGCCTTCAGATGCGGGCTGTTCGGTGCGTCGCTGGCGAGATTGCCGCCGTGGAAGCTCGCCGCCGAGACGACGCGGTCCGGATAGGTGGCGAGCGCCGTCAGCGCCCGCCCGCCGCCGAAGCAGTAGCCGGTCACGCCGATCGGCCCGGTCGCCCCTTCGGCGGCGAGCGTGTCGAGGAAGGCGGCGGTGTCGCGGGCGGTCATCTCGTGCGTCGTGCCGTTCAGCATCGACATCAGCTTGGCGCGGCTCTCCTCGTGCGAGAATGCCGTCTTGGCGTCGAACGGGCCATAGGCGCCGAAGCGGTAGAAGAGGTCGGGGACGAGCACCACATAGCCCTGGCCGGCCAGCCGTTCCGCCATCTGGTCGAGACCGTCGCGCAGGCCGAACGCGTCCATGTAGAGGATGACGCCGGCGCGGCTGGCGGCGGGTTTTTCCGGCTGGAACAGGTGGGCCTTGGCAACGCCATCGGCGGTCTGGATGTCGAGGACGCGTCTTGTCATGGCGGGCT
>JAUYMV010000051.1 GCA_030698645.1 Mesorhizobium sp. | reverse complement strand
CAGGCCGCGCGTCGGATGCTGCCAGCGCACCAGCGCCTCGACGCCGGCGATCTCCAGCGTGCGCGCGTCGAATTGCGGCTGGTAGTGGGCGATGAACTCGTTGCGTTCGAGGCCGCCGAGGATCTCGTCGGCGATACGCTTGGTGTTGACGATCTCCGCCTGCAGCGCCTCGGTGAAGAACTCATGCCGGTTGCGCCCGCGGCTCTTGGCGCGATAGAGCGCGATGTCGGCATTGACCAGAAGGCGCTTCGGATCGGCTGCCTCGCCGCTTTCCACGGCGATGCCGATGCTGACGCCGAAGCGGCAGAGATGCCCGTCATAGGGAACCGGCTGGCGCATTTCGGTGATGATGCGGTCCGCGAGGCCGGCAAGCTGTTTGGTATCGCCGCCGCCCGGACACAGCACGACGAACTCGTCGCCGCCGATGCGCGCGACGAAATCGCCGCCGCGCACATTCGACGTCAGCACCTGCGAGGCATGCACCAGCATCGCATCGCCGGCGGCGTGGCCGAGCGTATCGTTGATCTGCTTGAAACGGTCGAGGTCGATGTGCAGCAGCGCGACATTCGAATCGGCGCCGCCGGGCGCCATGCCTTCCAGCATCTGGTCGAGATAGCGCCGGTTGGGCAGGCCGGTCAGCGAATCGTGCAGCGCGTTGTGCTCGATGCGCGCCTTGGCGGCCTCGAGTTCGGAGTTGCGTATCTCTGTGAGGAAGCGGGCCCGTTCGAGGTCCTCGCGCAGCTTGACGTCGGCGGTGACGTCCCACTCGGCGCCCACCATCCTGGAGCCGTTGCCGTCCTGGAAGATGGCCGCCTTGGCGCGCATGTAGCGGATCGTGCCGTCAGGCAGGAGCAGGCGGTATTCCGATGCATAGGGGCTCTGCGTCGCGATCGCCGCGTCGAAATCGCGTATCGCGCCGGCCAGGTCGTCGGGATGGATGGCGCTCGACCAGTCGATCGCCGTGCGCATGCCGCCATCCCCGGCCTTGCCGTAGAGCTCGTTGACCCGGTCGTCCCAGACCACCTCGTTGGTATCGATATTGTGCTCCCAGACGCCAATCTGCGAGGCGTCGAGGGCGAGTTCCAGGCGCCGCGACAGCCGGCGCATCTGCCGTTCGCGGCGTGACAATTCGGTGAAGTGCCGGTTGCGCTCGCGCAAGAGACGCCCGGCGATCACGATCGGGACGACGGCCATCACCGCGGCCAGGAGAATCAGCACGCGCACCAGCCAGGCATTCGGCGGCACCGCGTACCAGCCCTTCTTGGGGACGGCGGCGATCTGCCAGGAGCCAGACGGCAGGATTACCTCGGCGGTGACGGGATTGTTGGTCGTGGTCCGTTGCGCGCCGAAGAACCGCTCGCCCTTCTGGCCGGTGGCGTCCTTGCCGATCAGCGCGATGTCGATGTCGAGATCCTCGGCGAGCAGCCCGCTGTCGCGGTAGAGCCGGCCGACGTCGACGACCGCCGACACGATGCCCCAGAACTCCTCGCGCCCGCCGTCGCGGTTGACGAAGACCGGGAAGCGCCCGATGAAGCCCTGGCCGCCTTGCCTGAGCTGGACCGGGCCTGCGAGCACCAGATGGCGCGAGTCGCGCGCCCGCAGCGCCGCGGGACGCTGCTGGTCGTCCTTGGTGTAGTCGAGCCCGATCGCCTTCTCGTTGCCCTCCATCGGATACATCATGGTCACCACCAGGCCGGGCGCGCCGGCGACGTTGCGAAGCTGGGTGTGTTCCTTGAAGATGTTTCCGGCGAGCTGGGCGAAGCGCGCCTGATTCATGTCCGGCTCGGTGGTGATGGTGGCCACCAGCCCGCGCACGAGCTGGATGTTGGAGTTGATGTTGCCTTCGAGCTTGGCGCGGATGAGATTGACCTTGGCGACGACATCGGCGCGCGCCTGCTGATCGTAGACGACGCGATTGAGGTGCCCCGCATAGACGCCCGCCGCGAGCACGACGAAGAAGGCAATGATCGCAGGCACGTGGGCGGAGTAGCTCCGCGCACGAAACATCCTGCGAAATTTGACTGCCGATCCCGTCACGCCGTTGGCACCTCCTGGCACATCAAGCCGGCCCATGCGTAGCAGGGACTCTTTAAATTATGCTTTCGGATGCCGGGTAATTCTCGATCATCGCGATCGCGGCACGGCAGCCGCGCCGCGATCGATGCACGCCTGGCCAACTGCCCAGCCATTCCGGCCGGGGCGGTTAACCATTTGTTGCCGATGTGCAGCAGATGTCTCCGCCGGCCGGCATCGGCTCCGGACCGCCCGTGTTCCGCTGTCCGGTTCGATTGCCGCGAGTGGCATGCAGGCCGCCGCGCTAGCGCTGCTTGGCGCCTGCACTCTTGCCGTCGGAGCTCTTCGCGCGCTCCTCGAAGCGCTTTTCGCCCTTCTTCAGGTCGCTGCCCTTGCGCGCCTCGGTCTTCTTCTCGTCGCCCGCGGCCGCCTGACGCAAACCCCGCGCCGCTTCCTTGCCCTTGGCCGTCGGTGCTTCCTTGATGCCCATGATCTCGCTCCCGGTTCAGCGCCTGTCGCGCCTCGGTGAAACGTGCCGTGTGGCGTTCGGTTCCGCGGTTGATTGACCGGCAAGGGCCTTGATCTTGCCATGCGGTCGGGGGACTTTGCCTCGGGTTGTTGGGGTGCTCGGCGGTGCGTTTGACGAGCTGGCGGCGATGGTCGGTGGAGGGGATGCGATGGGTCGCGATCCTGCTCGCCTTGCTGTGGCTAGAAGGCTGGCCAGCGCCCGCCATCGCGGCGGATACCCTGCGCGGCGTCGCGCTGGTCATCGGCAACGGCGCCTATGAACACCTGACGCCGCTCGCCAATCCCGAGACCGACGCCCGCGCCATCGAGGACATGCTGGACGACCTCGGCTTCGAGACGTTCGACGCCCGCGACGCCGACGCGAAAAAACTGCGCCGCGCCATCGAGCGTTTCGTCGAGGACGCCGAGGGCGCCGACGTCGCCGTCGTCTACTACGCCGGCCACGGCATCGAGGCCCGCGGCGAGAATTTTCTGGTGCCGGTCGATGCCGACATTTCGGCGCTCGACGCCGCCGGCGAACGGCTGGTGCCCCTGTCGGCGCTGATGGCAAAGCTCCGCGCCGCCGTGCCGGTCACCATCATCCTGCTCGACGCCTGCCGCGACAATCCGTTTCCGCCCGGCTCGACCGTGCGGCTGTCGGCCGACGCCGCGCCCGCCGCGGTCGGCGCCGGCGGCCTTGGCGAGACGCGCGGCGTGACGCCGCTTGGCCGCGCAAC
>JAUYMV010000049.1 GCA_030698645.1 Mesorhizobium sp. | reverse complement strand
GCTGCGGAGCGCAGCCGCGCCAGATCGGTCCGTCGCCACGCGATGCCAGCCTGTCGGCGCGACGCTTTCTCGATGTCGCGGGCGAGCGCGATGACGGCGTGGCCACGCCCGGCCAGCGTCCGCGCTACCGCAGAGCCGATGAAGCCGTTGCCGCCCAGAATCAGAATGCGCATATGGAACGGTAGCCCGAATGGCGGCCGGTTGCATCGTGCCTCGCCAAGGCTGTGCCTTGCCCGCTTCACACCGGGGGCGCGTGCGGTCTTGCCCAATGCGCGCGAATCCTGTCTCACATGGATATGGAATTCTCCCCGCAACAGGACGAGGCCCTGATGTCCGTCAGCCGCTGGCTGAAGGCCGGGCGGCCGCAGGTTTTTCGCCTGTTCGGCTATGCCGGCACCGGCAAGACGACGCTGGCGCGGCATTTTGCCGAGCATGTCGACGGGCAGGTGCAATTCGCGGCCTTCACCGGCAAGGCAGCGCAGGTTCTGCGCTCGAAGGGGGCTCTGAATGCGCGGACCATCCATTCGCTGATCTACCGGCCGAAGGGCGAGGAGTCGGTGTCCGACGAGGTCACCGGCAAGACCTCGATGTCGCCGACCTTCTCGCTCAACCGGCAGAGCCCGATCTCCAAGGCCAAGCTCGTCATCATCGACGAATGCTCGATGGTTGACGAACAGCTCGGCCGCGACCTGCTGTCCTTCGGCACGCCCGTGCTGGTGCTGGGCGATCCGGCACAGCTGCCGCCGATCTCGGGCGGCGGGTTCTTCACCGAGCACGAGCCCGACCATCTGCTGACCGAGATCCATCGCCAGGCGCGCGACAATCCGATCATCCGGCTGGCGCTCGACGTGCGCGAAGGCCGCGAGTTCATGAAGGGCGACTATGGCGACGCCCAGGTGATCGGCAAGGAAGACGTGACGCAGGAGCTGGTCGTCGGCGCCGACCAGGTGCTGGTCGGCACCAACCGGACGCGGCGGCGCTACAACCAGCGCCTGCGCGAGCTCAAGGGTTTTTCGGCCGACTATCCGCAGGCTGGCGACAAGCTGGTGTGCCTGCGCAACGACCCGGCCAAGGGCCTGCTCAACGGCTCGCTGTGGAAGGTGATGACGTCGTCGCGCGAGACGGTGAAGCCGGGCATCAACCTGCTGGTGTCGCCGGAGGAGGATGATCCCGACCGCGGCGTCGCCAAGATCAAGCTCCTGAAATCGGTATTCGAGGACCCCGACGCCGACGTGCCGTGGGCGACCAAGAAGCGCTACGACGATTTCGACTATGGCTACGCGCTGACCGTGCACAAGGCGCAAGGCTCGCAGTGGGACAATGTCGTGCTGTTCGACGAGAGCTTCGCCTTCAAGGAGACGCGGCAGCGCTGGCTTTACACGGCGATCACACGCGCGGCGAAGCGGCTGACGGTGGTCCGGTAGTCAGCCTGCCGGCTGAGCTCCGCGGTTCAGCTTCGACATATCGCCGCCGGCCCAGGCGAGGGCCTTCGGATTCATCACCTTGAACCAGAGCGGCGGCACCGAAGCCAGCAGGAACGCGCCCGGATAGCCCGAAGGCAGGCGCGGAAGCTCTTCGAAATTCCGCAGCGCCTGATACGGCCGCAGGGGGTTCGCGTGGTGGTCCGAATGCCGTTGGAGGTGGAACAGCGTCAGGTTCGACACGATGTGATTGGTGTTCCAGGAATGGCGCGGTTCGCACGGCTCATAGCGTCCATCGGCCCGCTTCTGGCGAAGCAGTCCGTAGTGCTCGACATAGTTCGCCATGGTCAGCTGAAACCACGCGAAACTGTCGTGGATGACGAAGAATGCGATCATGGGCCAGCCGAATGCCCCGACTGACACGGCAATGATCGCGAAGTGCAACGCGTAGCCTTGAAGCAGGTCGTTGCGCCAATGCCAGAACGGAAGCCGCTTTTTTTCGAGCCGCGCGCGCTCCAGACGCCACCCGCGCGCGAAGGCGCCGGGCACCTCGCGCAAGGCGAAGCGGTAGAGGCTTTCGCCGTAGCGGGCGGAGGCTGGATCTTCGGGCGTTGCGACCTGAACATGATGGCCGCGATTGTGCTCCATGCAGAAATGCGCATAGCCCGACAGCGCGCAGGCCAGCTTGCCGCCGAGCTGGTCGCTCCATGCCGGCTTGTGGCCAAGCTCATGACCGACGACCAGGGCGACGCCCGACATCGCGCCCGCGCCCAACGCCACGCCCAGGAACGCCCAAAGCGGCAGATCCATAGTGCCGACAGCAATGATCGAGACGGCGAGCGAGAGCCCGTAGACGGGGAGTGCCGCGAACAGCAGCCTGCGGTACCACGGGTCGCCGGCAAGTTCCTCGATTGCGTCGGACGGGGGATTGAACGGGTCTTCGCCGAACCAGAGATCGAGCACGGTCAGCGCGACATAGCCGTAGAACAGCGAATACCACGACCACAGCAGGTTGCCGCCGGAAAGGAGCATCGCGGCTCCGACCGCCGGCATGGCGGGTGTCAGCACCGACAGAAGCCATAGCCAGCGCTTGTCATGCCGCCACAGCACGCCTTCGCTTCCCGAAGATGTGATGCTCATGCCGGTACTCCGCAAGTCATCGGGAGAGTGTACATCCTTTGCCTAGCCCGGCAAGTCGCTCCGAAGGCGGCGGCGTCCGGAAACCTACTTTCGTCAGGCGGGCCCGCCGTTCAGATGTCTTCCGGTATCTCGCGCGCGTCGATCCACGCCCAGGCCTCGGCCTCGTCCTCGGCGGCGAAGTAGCGGATCTCGACCGGGGTCGAGGGGGCAAAGAAGCCGTTCAACTGCCGCGTCCAGTCCGGCCCGCCGACGGTGGCGCAGCGACGGACATGCGCCTCGGCATGTTCGCGGCCTTCGCGCATCGTGGCTTCCGAGACGCCGCTCCAGTCGATGCTCTCGAATTGGGTGGCGCGGACCAGGATGTCGAGTTGGTCGTGCAGCTCATAGGCGCCTTCGAGAAGCCCGTAGAGGTTTTCCACGTCCGCCGAGGTGACCTCGCCGACGATGTCCACCGCGAAGACATTGTCGCGGCTGGTCTG
The DNA here is from genome assembly GCA_030698645.1 of Mesorhizobium sp. GTDB lineage: Bacteria > Pseudomonadota > Alphaproteobacteria > Rhizobiales > Rhizobiaceae > Mesorhizobium_A. The sequence goes on along the minus strand of JAUYMV010000049.1, from coordinate 6,309 downwards.
GATGTGGCGGATCGCGGGGACGGGATCGAGCGGGTGCATGCATGCTCCTGTTGCGGCGCCGGGGGCGGCTGTCGACTGGAACAGTCGAAACACGCTGTCTGTTCCCGTCAATGCGAATATAGAGTCCTGGCGCGCAATAGCCACGGGTCGTCACATGCCTGCAAAACTCTCCGTCAATGTCAACGCCATTGCCATGCTGCGCAACCGGCGCGACCTGCCCTGGCCGAGCCTGATCCATCTCGGACGCATCGCGCTCCAGGCCGGCGCGCACGGGCTGACCGTGCATCCGCGCCCGGACGAGCGGCATGTCCGCTTTTCCGACCTCGCGCCGCTGCGCGCGCTGATCGACGACGAGTTTCCGAACGCCGAATTCAACATCGAGGGCTATCCGACGGAGGAATTCCTGGCGCTTGTGGAAAAGCACCAGCCGGAGCAGGTCACGCTGGTCCCGGACGATCCGTCGCAGGCGACGTCCGACCATGGCTGGGACTTCGCCGGCGAGGCTGTGCTGCTCCGGCGCGTCGTCGGGCGGCTCAAGAAAGGCGGCATGCGGGTGTCGCTGTTCGCCGACGCGGATGTCGCGCAGATATCGGCGGCCCGGGATACGGGCACGGACCGGATCGAGCTTTACACGGGGCCCTATGGCGGCTCGTACGATGATGCGGGAAAGGCAGTCAAACTCCTGGAAATACTTGGAAAAACGGCAGATGCCGCGATTGCCGCGGGGCTTGGCGTCAATGCCGGGCACGACCTGACGGTGGCCAATCTGCCGGCGCTGGCGCGGCGCATTCCGAAGCTCGCGGAGGTGTCGATCGGTCATGGCCTGACCGCGGATGCGCTGGAATTCGGCATGGCGGGGACGATTCGGCGCTATCTCGCCGCCTGCGGATGGTAGTAAGGTGCGACGGTCGGGAACTTTAACGAATACCGTTGCTTTTGCAGTGCAGCAGGATTAACGCACACCGCCCACGACGGGCTGCCCATTCCGGGCGGAGCGCTATATATGGCTGATGCAAACTCGGACGGCGCAGCGGCAGAACCCGCCGCCACCTCGCCAGAGTCTCACCACGCAAGCACCAGACTCCTGATTCTCGGCGCGCTCGGCGTCGTCTATGGCGACATCGGCACCAGCCCGATCTACGCTTTCCGCGAGGCGTTGCACATCTCGTCGGGCGGCGGCATGGCCAGCAGGGACGCCGTGCTGGGCGTGCTGTCGCTGATCGTCTGGGCGCTGATGCTCATCGTCACCGTCAAATATGTCGTCTTCGTGTTGCGCGCCGACAATCGCGGCGAGGGCGGCACGCTGTCGCTGATGGCGCTGGCACGCGGCAGCGTGACGCGCGGGTCGGGCGTGATCCTGGGCATCGGCATCTGCGGGGCGGCGCTGTTCTACGGCGACGCCATCATCACGCCGGCGATTTCGGTGCTGTCCGCCGTCGAGGGACTCAAAGTGGTCACTCCGGCTTTCGAACCTTTCGTGGTGCCGATCACGCTGACCATCCTGGCGATCCTGTTTTCGGTTCAACGCTTCGGCACGCATCGTGTCGCCAGCGTGTTCGGCCCCATTACCGCCGTCTGGTTCCTTGCCCTCGGCGTTTCCGGCGCGTCGCATATCATCGACGATTTCGGCGTGCTGCTGGCGCTCAATCCCTACTACGCTATGCACTATCTCTACTCGCAGCCCGAAGTGGCCTTCGCGACGATCGGCGCGGTGTTTCTGGCCGTCACCGGCGCCGAGGCGCTCTATGTCGATCTCGGGCATTTCGGCCGCCGGCCGATCGTCATCGCCTGGCTCGCCATCGTGCTGCCGTGCCTGCTGTTGAACTATTTCGGCCAGGGCGCTTTCGTGCTGGCAGAGGGTGGCCTGCCGCAGAACCCTTTCTTCGAAATGCTGCCCGGCTGGGCGCTGCTGCCGATGGTTCTGCTGGCCACGGCCGCGACCGTCATCGCCAGCCAGGCGGTGATCACCGGCGCGTTCTCGCTGACCCGGCAGGCCGTCGCGCTCAACATGCTGCCGCGCATCGAGGTGCAGCACACCTCGGCCAGCCAGTCGGGCCAGATTTACGTGCCGCGCGTCAACATGCTGCTGTTCATCGGCGTCATGCTGCTGGTGATCGGCTTCGGCGAATCCGGATCGCTGGCCGCCGCCTACGGCATTTCGGTCACCGGCGAGATGCTGGTCACGACGGTCCTGCTCTACATCGTGATGCGGCGGCTGTGGAAATGGAGCCTGCCGGTCGCGTTTGCCACGGCTTTGTTCTTCGGCGTCCTCGATCTCGGCTTCTTCCTCGCCAATGCCGTCAAGATCGTCGACGGCGGCTGGGTATCGCTGATGGTCGCCGGACTGATGGCGCTGATCATGATGACCTGGGTGCGCGGCACGAAGTTCCTGTTCGACAAGACGCGCAAGAACGAGATTCCACTCGATTTCCTGACCTCGCAGCTTGCCGCCAAGCCGCCGGCGATCGTTCCCGGCACGGCCGTGTTCCTGACCAGCGATCCGCTGAGCGCGCCGACGGCCCTGATGCACAGTCTCAAGCACTACAAGGTGCTGCACGAGAAGAACGTCATCCTCTCGGTGGTGACCGCGCCGCAGCCGCGCGTGGCGGAGAGCGAGCGCGTGACGATCGAGGTGCTCAATCCGCTGTTCATGCGGGTGAAGCTCAAATTCGGCTACATGGAACAGCCGCACATACCCAAGGCGCTGGCGATCTGCCGCAAGCTCGGCTGGAAGTTCGACATCATGACGACGTCGTTCTTCCTGTCGCGCCGCTCGCTCAAGGCATCGCCGACGTCGGGCATGCCGCTCTGGCAGGACAAGATGTTCATCGGCCTGGCGCGCACGGCGGCGGATGCGACGGAATATTTCCAGATTCCCACCGGCCGCGTCGTCGAGATCGGGACGCAGGTCGCGATCTAAAGCGTGTCGTGATCTTTCAGATTCGCTCCGTGCGCTTTAGGTCCTTGTTTTATCGCATGTCTTTATCCCGAAACCGGTTCCCACTTTCGGGAGACATGCTTTAGGGGGCGCCGTTGGTCGCGATCTAGGAGGGGACCCTCCCGCCGCGACGTCATCCTCGGGCTTGTCCCGAGGATCTGCAACGTTCCAGAGATCTGACCGGGCCAACCAGTCCTGCCACGTGTGCTGATCCTCGGGACAAGCCCAAGGATGACGACGTGGGGAAGGGCTCAGCCCGCGAAGGCGGCCCTGTTGCCTTCAAGGAACTCGCGCAGCGACTTCGAGTTGCGACCCGACAGCTTTTCGGTGTCGTCGGTCACGGTGGCGAGGCCGCCGGTGCGCGCGGCGGCGTCGAAGGACACGAATGTCGGGATGTAGGCTTCCGGGACGCCGGCCGCCTTCATGCCGCCGGCCAGTTGTTCGTCGGTCAGATGCACCACCTGGATCGGCTTGCCGAGAATCTCGGACGCGAGCGCGGCGACCTGGTCATTGGTCAGCGCGTCGTTGCCGCTCAGCGTGTAGGTCGCGCTCTCGGCTGGCGGATTGGCGAGCGCGGCGGCGATCGCCGCGGCGATGTCGTCACGCGCGACATAGGCGGTGATGCCGTCGGCGGCCGAGGTGTACCACTGGCCCGATTTCAACGCCTGCGGAAGGCTCATGAACAGGTTTTCCTGGTACCAGTTGTTGCGGAAGATGAGATAGGGCAGGCCGGTCGCCTTGATCGCCGCCTCGGAGCCCAGATGATCGGGCGCGAACGAAACTTTCGACGTGTCGGGACTGGGCAGCGAGGTGTAGGCGATGCGGCCGACGCCGGCGGCTCTGGCGGCGGCGATGCCGGCCTTGTGCTGGCGCAGGCGTGTGCCGGCGCCATCGAGCGCGTCGGTCGAGACGATCAGCACGATACTGATGCCGGCGAAGGCCGCCTGCAGCGTGGCGGGGTCGTCGAAATCGACCCTGGCGAGCTTCACGCCCCGGTCGGCGAGCGCGGCGAGCTTGTCGGGGCTGCGGGAGCCGGCGACGATGCGCGATGGCGCGACGCCCTGGCTGTCGAGCAGATGGCCGATGATCGCCTGGCCGAGATGGCCGGAGGCGCCGGTGACGAGAATGGTATCGGACATGGAGAGGTTTCCTGCTTGCGCCTCGAATGGCAGTTGAACATAGTCTCTTTTTGAGAGCAGGGCTAAAATAGGAATTGACCGCCTGCCGTAAAGGAGGCAGTTTTCCGGGACATGGTTACGTGGAAGGAACCGCTCATGGACGCGCGCGTCAGCGATCTGAGAACCAAGCTCGAGATCTACCGGGCGGGGTCGAACGGCGGCAATCTGGCGAACTGCCCGGTTCGCGACGTCGTCCAGGGCGTGTTCGGCCGCTGGTCGGCGCTGCTCGTTTCGGCGCTGGCGGAGCGGCCCTACCGTTTCGGCGAACTGCGCCGGCTGGTGCCCGACATCTCGCAGCGCATGCTGACGCAGACGCTGCGCGACCTGCAGCGCGACGGCTATGTGCACCGCGAGGTGTTTCCGACCAAGCCGCCGAGCGTCGAATACAGCCTGACCGATCTTGGCCGCTCCATGCACGGCGCGCTGAACGTGCTGCTGCAGTGGGCTGGCCACAATCATGGCGACGTGCGCCGCGCGCGCGCTCGCTTCGACGCCGCGGGCTGATCTTGCGGCGACTGAATCGCGGTGGCGAGCGCCGCGCCGGCGGGGCCGGCGGCTACGCTCTGCCTGCAGGGCGACGGCCATCGCGTGACCATCTTCGAACGTTTCGACAGGCCGCGGGCGCCGGCTCCGGGCTGATCCTGTAGCGCGGTATGCAGGGCAGGGCGTGCCGCAGTTGGGGTGAGGCTTTCGGCAGAGCGACAATGCAGGAACAATGCATTTGCGGTCGCCGCGTCAGTGTCCATTCACGATTTCGGTTGAAGCTGGCCAAATGAAACGTTCGTGGCAAAGACGACGACAGGCATGCCGCGATATCATCGTAGGGGTGTTGTCATGCATCCTAGCGTCCTGCGGGGAGCCGGAGGGGCGGCCTCCCGACATCAAACGGCTCGCGACCGATGTCCACGTAACCATCGGTGACCAACCGCTGGTCCTCCCGTTCATTGCATTGGAGCATTACGCTTACCGCGGTCTATCGTTCTCGCTCGATCCTGCAGGAGATGCAGAACGCGCCACCGATGCGGCGAGCGCGCTTATGCGGAACGGGTCGGACCCCAATTCGCCAGTGCAATTCGATCGGCTGACCGTCGTCATCAAGGCGTATGGATTTAACGACACGGAAATGCGTCCAGTGAAAATGTGCGCGTCACTGACCGCCGAATGGTCGCGATCCGTATGCGACGACCCTTGGGCGGCGCTCGCTCAGGCACTGCCCTACAACCGTTTTGAGTTCGTTGATTTGAGCAAGAAGATGAGAGACACCCAAAACGTGGCTCCATGCGTCCGGTGGGAGGTTGATTTCGCCTCTGTCTCGCGAGCGGCAGGACATCCCATGATTATTTGCGGAACTACTATCGGCGGCACATCTGGCAGATTCTATCGAGCGGCTGTCCGCATCGAGGGCAATCTGGGAGCGTACTGGACTGTGTGGGATAGCGAGGGCGGTGGGGAGCGCGCCGAGACGATGGCAGCACGTGAGGGGAGAGCCATTGTCGCGTTTGCCGACCATTTGCTTTCCGGCGGAAGGGATTTTACGGCGCTGAATGCCACCATGTGCGGCCTTCGTCGTCCCGGATCCCGCGATGCTCCAAGAGGGCCAGATCACGCGCCGAGCCCGCTCCCACCCGGAGCCTGTACAAAACCCTAGCTGATGCTCCGAATTGCCTGCAATCCGACTTGCGCCAGCGACTGATATCCACTACGGCATGCGAACCGTAACGTTCGTTACGCCCATGTCATTGCTTGAGCCGCATCACGTGCCACTGACGCCCACCCAATCCGGCGAGGAGCCGACCGACCGCCAGCGCGAGGTGCTCGACGCGGCGCTGGCGCTGCTCGTGGAGGAGGGTGACCGGGTGACGATGAATTCGGTGGCGCGGCGGGCGAGTTGCTCCAAGGAGACACTCTACAAATGGTTCGGCGACCGCGACGGTCTGCTCACCGCGACGGTGCGCTGGCAGGCGTCGAAGGTCCGGGCGCGCGACTATGACCGGCAGCATCTCGACGCGACCGCGATGCGCGACAGCCTGGAGAGTTTTGCAGTCGCCTGGCTGAAGGTCATCACCAGCCAGACCTCGATCGCGCTCAACCGCGTCGCGGTCAGCCATGCCGGGTCGGGCAAGAGCAATCTCGGCGCGATCGTGCTGGCCAATGGGCGGTTTGCCATCGGCGACCGGCTGAAGCCGCTGCTGG
>JAUYMV010000042.1 GCA_030698645.1 Mesorhizobium sp. | reverse complement strand
CAGGGGGTCGTTGTCATGAAAACCGGAGTTACGCTCGGTCTTGAAGACGGTGTTGCTTGCCATGGCTCTTTTCCACACTCGTACTCGGCCGAACGCGTCGTGCGAACGGGGGCCTTACCAGCGCAATGTGGGCAAAAGGTGACAGGTTGCTGCGGGTCGGACTAGCGCATTTCTTCCGGAGCTTCCGCTCCGATCAACGCCAGTCCCGAAGCGAGAACGCACGAAACAGCCTGCACCAGCCCAAGTCTGGCATAGGTCAATTCTGGTTCGTTAACCTTAAGAAAACGTAAGTCGGCATTTTCGGTGCCGCGATTCCACTGGCCGTGCAGCGCCGTGGCGAGTTCGTACAGGTAGAAAGCCAGCCGGTGCGGCTCGAGCGCCAGCGCAGCCCCCTCGATCAGGCGCGGATATTCGGCGAGCTTGCGGATCAGCGCGATCTCGCTCTCGTCGGTGAGCAGGTGCGCGCGGCCCCCGAGCGATTCGGCGTCCGGAATGTCCGCCTCGAGCTGTTCCCTCGCCTGGCGGAACACCGAATGGCAGCGCGCCGAGGCGTACTGCACGTAGAACACCGGATTGTCCTTCGACTGCTCGGTGACCTTGGCGAAGTCGAAGTCGAGCGGCGCGTCGTTCTTGCGGTAGAGCATCATGAAGCGGATCGGGTCGCGCCCGACCTCCTCGACGACCTCGCGCAGCGTCACGAACTCGCCGGAGCGTTTCGACATGCGCACGGGTTCGCCGTTGCGATAGAGCTTGACCAGTTGGCACAGCAGCACGGTCAGCTTCACCTCGTCGCCGGCCAGCGCCTTGGCGAGCGCCTCCATGCGCTTGACATAGCCGCCATGGTCGGCGCCCAGGATGAAGATCATCTGCCGGAAGCCGCGCGCGTATTTGTCGTTCAGATAGGCCACGTCGGCCGCGAAATAGGTGTAGGCGCCGTCCGACTTGACCAGCGGACGGTCGATGTCGTCACCGACCTCCGTGGAGCGGAACAGGGTCTGTTCGCGGTCTTCCCAGTCCTCGGGCGCTTGCCCCTTCGGCGGCGGCAGCTTGCCCTTGTAGACATGGCCCCTGAGCGTCAGTTCGTTGATCGCGTTGCGGATCTTGCGCCCGCCGTCCTCGTGCAGCGTGCGTTCGGAGAAGAACACCTCGTGATGCACGTTGAGGGCGGCCAGATCCTCGCGGATCATCGCCATCATGGCGTCGATCGTCCGCTGCGACACGATCTCGAGCGCTTCGTCCTCCGGCATGTCGAGCAGGCCGCGTCCGAATTCGGCGGCGAGCGCCTGTCCGACGGGGACCAGATAGTCGCCCGGATAGAGCCCGGCCGGGATCTCGCCGATCTCCTCCCCCAGCGCCTCCCGGTAGCGCAGCATGACGGAACTGGCGAGCACGCCGATCTGCACGCCCGCGTCGTTGATGTAGTATTCCTTGGTCACGTCATACCCGGCAAAGGACAAGAGGTTGGCCAGCACGTCGCCGACCACCGCGCCGCGGCAGTGCCCGACATGCATCGGACCGGTCGGGTTGGCCGACACATATTCGACATTCGTCTTGGTGTTCGCGCCGATCGTCGAGCGGCCGTAGTCGGCGCCGGCGGCGAGGACCGCGCGCAACTGCTGCTGCCAGAATGCATCGCTCAGGCGCAGATTGACGAAGCCGGGACCGGCGACCTCGACCGAGGCGACGTCGCCGTCGCCGCGCAGCACGTCCGCCAGCCTTTCGGCCAGCGCGCGCGGGTTTTCGCCGGCGGCCTTCGCCAGCACCATCGCCGCATTGCTCGCCAGGTCGCCATGGCTGGCGTCGCGCGGCGGCTCGACCGTCATCCGCGACAGATCGAGTTGACCGCCATCTTTCGCAGTCAGTGCAAGCGTTTCCACCGCTTTCCTGATCCGCGCGCTGAAGTCGGCGAATATGTTCATGGCCAAGGTCCGGTTCCGCGATGCGTCGGCCGCGCGCGTCGTGGCGCGGCGGGGCTGGCCCTAGCCGATATCCGGCAGGCGGTCAAACAGGCGCCGGTGCTCCTTTTCGGCATAGGTATCCGTCATGCCGGCCAGGAAATCCGCGACATGGCGCGCCTTGACCGCGTCCGGCGCCCGGTCGAGCCCTTCGCGCCAGCCCTCCGGCATCGCGCGCGTGTCTTCCATGTAGCGGGCGAACAGATTGCGCACGATCTCGTCGGCGCCCTTGCGCACGGCCATCACCGTCGGATGGCGGTAGAGATTGCGGTAGAGAAACGCCTTCAGCGTCGCTTCCTGCGCCGCCATGCCCGGCGAAAAAGCGACCATCGCCCTGCCCGCCGCGCGAATCTCCGCCGCGCTGCCGGGCGCGGTCTCCGCCAGGCGCGCGCGCGATGTCGCGATCACGTCCTCGACCATGCGCGTGATCTGGCGCCGCACCACTTCGTGCGTCGTCCGGACGGGATCGAGCAGCGGATAGAGCATCCGCACTTCGCCCAGGATTTCGGCTGCGAGCGGCGACTCGCCGAGCATGTCGAGGGTCAGCAGCCCGGAACGCAGCCCGTCGTCGATGTCGTGCGCGTCATAGGCGACGTCGTCTGCGATCGCCGCGCATTGCGCCTCGATGCCGGCGAACTGCGAGAGTTCGAGGTCGAACAGCGCGTTGAAGTCGCGGATCGAACGCGGCACCTCGCCCTTGAGCCCGGCGCCCTTGGCGTCGACCAGCGGGCCGTTGTGCTTGACTAGGCCCTCCAGCGTCTCCCAGGTCAGGTTCAGCCCGTCGAACTCGGCATAGCGCCGCTCGAGCTTGGTCACCACGCGCAGCGCCTGCGCATTGTGGTCGAAGCCGCCGAAACCCTTCATGCAGTCGTTCAGCGCGTCCTCGCCGGTATGGCCGAACGGCGTATGGCCGAAATCGTGCACCAGGGCGATGGCCTCGGCCAGGTCCTCGTCGGCGAGCAGCGCCCGGGCGAGCGCGCGCGCGATCTGCGCCACTTCGATCGAGTGCGTCAGCCGGGTCCGGTAATGGTCGCCCTCATGCGCGATGAACACCTGCGTCTTGTGCTTGAGCCGGCGGAAGGCGGTGGAATGGATGATGCGGTCGCGGTCGCGCTGGAACGGCGTGCGCGTCGGGCTTTCGCTCTCGTCGGTGAAGCGGCCGCGGCTCTTCGACGGATCGCTGGCATAGGCCGCGCGCGGGCGGTAACCGAACCCGATCCCGTCGAACGCGCCGATCTCCGCTGTCATTGCCGTCCGCCGTTGACTTGGGTTGCCGCGCTTCATACCTATGGTACTGTTGAGAACGCAAGGTGACGCGATGGGCCAGGACGCAAAGACCGCCATGAAGGGCGTCGAGGTGACGGACGCCGCCGCGCGCCGTATCGCCAGCATCGTCGCCGCCGAACCCGGCAAGCGCGCGCTCCGCGTCTCCGTCGAGGGCGGCGGCTGCTCCGGCTTCTCCTACAAATACGACCTGACCGGCGCCGGCAACGCCGACGATTTGGCGATCGAGAAGCTGGGCGCCACCGTGCTGATCGACGAGATGTCGCTGATCTACATGGGCGGCTCGGTGATCGATTTCGTCGACGACCTGATGGGCCAGTCGTTCCAGATCCGCAAT
>JAUYMV010000027.1 GCA_030698645.1 Mesorhizobium sp. | reverse complement strand
GCGACTCCGAACCGCTGCGCCGCTCGAGAATCTCGGCGGCGTCGCGCTCGGCCGCGGCGGCGTTGGCCACATAGGTGGCGCGGCGCATTTCGTGGAAAGCCTTGAGCTGCTGCTGCAGGGTCAGCAACTGTTTCAGCCGGTCGGTGCGCGAGGCCATGGTCAGCGGCCCACCGTGACCGGCACGAAACCGTCGGCAAAGAGCGTCAGGAAGACGCCGACGCCGAGATACATGAGGATCAGACCGCCGGTGATCACGAAGGGCAGGGAGATGAAGTAGACCGGGATCTGCGGCGTCAGCTTGTTGACGAAGCCGATCGCCAGGTTGATCAGGATGGCATAGGCGACGAACGGGCTGCCGAGGCGGAGCATGACGAAGAAGGATTCCGACAGGGTGTCGGTGACGTCGACGAGGGCGGACTGCGGGTTGAACATCATGTTGAGGGGCGCGACCCGATAGGACGACACCAGCGCCTTGATGACCTCGTGGTGGAAGTTGAGCAGGAACAGCAGCAGCAGCGCCGAAAACGACAGCAGGGCGGCGAGCGCCGGCTGCGGCTCCGCCTCCTCGATCGCCGGCCCCATGGCGCCGCCAAAGCCGATGAGCATGGAAATCGACGATCCGATGAATTGCAGCGCCAGGACGTAGAGCCGGGCCATCAGGCCGATCAGCACGCCGATCAGCGATTCCGACACGACCAGCAGGAACAGGGCATCGGGCCGCTGGCGGACATAGGGGAGGATCGAGTCCCACAATGGCGGCAACAGGGCGATCGTCGCGGCGACCGCGACGAACAGGCGGATCTGCATCGGCACGCGCACGCTGGACAGGCCCGGCATGACCAGGAAACAGCCGCCGATGCGGCAGAAGGCGATGAACGCGGCCACGACCACATCGGGCAGCGTCGCGATCACGAGACCGAGCCCAGAACCTTGATCTCGACGCCCTTGGCGATTTCGACGTGGCTGAGAACCGGCAGGGTCGGGAAAAGCCGCTCGACGATCATGCGCACATAGGGGCGCGCGTCCGGCGCGGTGACCAGGACGAAACGCTCGCCGGCGTCGATATGGGTGCGGATCGCCTTGCCGGCGTCCTGGCCGAATTCCTCGAGCAGGCGCGGGTCGATGTCGAATTCGCGGATCTCGCCCTTGGCGTCGCGCTTCAGGCTCTGGTGCAGCACGAGGTCCCAGCGGTTGCCGAGGCGCAGCACCTTGAGGATGCCGCCTTCGGAGAGATCGCCGCAGATCTGCTGCGACATGCGGATGCGGACATGCTCGACGATCTGCTCGGTGCGGCGGACATGCGGCGCGATCTCGGCGATGGCCTCGATGATGAGATGCAGGTTGCGGATCGAGATGCGCTCGGCGAGCAGCAGCTTCAAGACGGCCTGGAGGCCCGGATAGGAGATGTGGGTGGTGCAGATGTCCTCGGCGAGCTTCTTGTATTCCGGGTCCTGGCGGTCGAGCAGCGCCTTCATGTCCTTGTAGGAGAGAAGCTGCGGCAGGTTGTTGCGGATGACTTCGCTCAGATGGGTGAGCAGCACCGACATGTTGTCGGCGAAGCTGAAGCCGTCGCGCTTGAGGTCCTCGGCGAACATCTCGTGCACCGACCAGGCGCGCATGCCGAAGGCCGGCTCGCGCACCTCCTCGCCGGGGATCTCGGGCGCTCCCCTGGCGCCGAGCAGCACCATGAGTTCGCCGACGCGCATCTGGCTCTCGGCGACGACGGTGCCGTGCACCTTGATCTGGTAGCTCTTGCCAGGAATCGCGAAATCGTCGGTCAGGCGCACCTCGGGCACGACGAAACCGTATTGCTGGGCGAACTTCTTGCGCATCTTGCCCATGCGGAACGCCAGTTCCTGGTGCGAGGCGACCAGCTTGGTGGAGAGCTGCTTGCCGATGGCGAGTTCGATCTCGGCGGTCTTGAGCGAGGACTTGATCGAGTTCCGGTCCTCCTCCTCCTTGGTTGCCACCTTCTGCTTTTCGAGCTCCGCCGCATCGGCGACGCGCCGGTTCTGGCGCATCGGGATGATGTAGCCGACCGCCGCCATGATGATGGCGAGGCTGAGGAAAGGCAGCATGGGGAGGCCCGGAAGAATGCCGAGGATGGTCAGCAGGAGGGCCGCGACATAGAGCGCGCGCGGATAGGCGCTGAGCTGGTTGAACACCGCCTGGTCGGTCGAGCCGCGCGTGCCGCCCTTGGAAACGAGCAGACCGGCGGCGAGCGAGACGATCAGGGCCGGGATCTGCGTCACGAGGCCGTCGCCGACCGACAGCTTGACGAACACGTCGGCCGCCTTGCCGAGGCTCATATCGTGGCGGGCATAGCCGATGATGATGCCGCCGACGATGTTGACCGCGGTGATGATGAGGCCGGCGATGGCGTCGCCGCGCACGAATTTCGACGCGCCGTCCATCGAGCCGAAGAAGGAACTCTCCTCCTCGAGTTCGCGGCGGCGGGACTGCGCTTCCTTTTCGTTGATCAGGCCGGCGGAGAGATCCGCGTCGATCGACATCTGCTTGCCGGGAATGGCGTCGAGGGTGAAGCGCGCGCCGACCTCGGCGATACGCGTCGAACCCTTGGTGATGACGATGAAATTGACGACGATCAGGATGATGAAGACGATCAGGCCGATGACGAAATCGCCGCTCATCACCAGATTGGAGAAGCCGCCGATGACGTAGCCGGCGGCGTTGGTGCCCTCGTTGCCGTGCGACAGGATCACCCGCGTCGTCGCGATGTTGAGCGACAGGCGCAGCATCGTGGCGATCAGCAGAATGGTCGGAAACGACGAGAAGTCGAGCGGGCGCTGGATCCATAGCGCGACCATCAGGATCAGCACCGAGACGGCGATCGAGAAGGCCAGTCCGACGTCGATCAGGAAGGGCGGAATCGGCAGGAACAGCACGCACAGGATGGCGACGATGCCGATGGCGAATCCGATGTCACGCATGCTCTTGCGGACGGCGACGACGGGAATGGTCTCTACGACTGCCAAGGAAACGCCTCTTGCCTGGTGCGGGCCGCGAGACGGCCCACGTCACACTAGGCGGCCAAGCTTGCGTGAACTTGGTGGCGGCGGCCTTCCCGCGCGATTGCGGCCGCTCTAGAAGCCGACCTCGATGCGCTCGAATACGACGCCCGCGAACGCAGAAATCGTCGCGCCGACGAAGGGCGCCGTCAGAGCCATGGCAAGCAGGATCGCGACGATCTTGGGCACGAAGGTCAGCGTGATCTCCTGCACCTGCGTCAATGCCTGCAACAGCGCGATGGAAACGCCGACCAGCATGGCGGCGGCGACGGCCGGGGTCGAGGCGACGAGGACCGTCCAGATCGCGGCCTGCACGATCTCCAGGGCGTCGGCTTCGTTCATGTTGCTAGCTGACCTGGACGCCAGCGAGCATCGGGATCTCGGCGCCATTGTCCAGGATCGCCGAAATGCCGTCGCTGTAGAGCTTGACGGAGACGACCTTGCCGCTGACCGTGCCGTCGGCGGTGGTGACCGTATGCCCGATCAGCGAACCGGCCTGCGACAGCACCGACGCCTGCAGGAGTTGGTCGAGCTTAGTGTTGGTCTGGACCGACTGCTCGACCTGGCTGAAGGTGGCGAGCTGGGCGACATAGTCGGTCGACTCCATCGGATTCGTCGGGTCCTGGTTCTTCATCTCGGCGACGAGAAGCTTCAGGAAGGACTGGTAGTCCACGCTGGTCTTGGATTGAGCGGCCGCGTTGGTGTTGGCGGCAGTGGCGGTATAGGTCGAGACGTTCATGCGACCTCTCCTGTGGCGAAGTGTTTCGGGATGTTGCGGCCCTGGGACGAGCCGGCTGCGAGGATTTCGCTCTCGAGCGGATAGAGCGACCGGATCGCCCGCAACGCGTCGTAGACATGCCCCTCGCCGATCAGGCGATCGATGTCCTTCAGGCTCGAGCGGATCTGTTCGTCGCTGAAGCTCGCCAGAAGCAGCTGCAGCGAGCGGCGGAACATGACGCGCGCCTCGACGCCGCCATCGGGGTTCATCAGGATCACCTGGGCGATGAAGTAGAGCTGGCGCAGCGGCGAGGACGCCTGTTCCGGCTGCAGCACGTGATTTTCGAGCAGGAACTGCACGTCGTTCAGGAACTCGATCGAGACCTTTCGGTCGACCTTCACGACGGCGCCGTTGATGTAGATCTTCTCGTTCGGCTTGAGCGAGATTTTCAATGTGTTCTTCATTGGATGCCATCGCGGATGATCTGTGAAACTTCGATGAGGCCTTCGAAATTGTCGGAGGTTCCCTGGCGGACCGATTCCGCTTCGCGCAGCAGCCACAAACCGATCGAGATCAGGTTCGCGCGAAGCTCCTTTGGCAGTTCGTTCTCCGAGCTGCCGAGATCCTCGATGAAGGTCGTCCAGATGCGATGCAGGAAATGGATCGCCTCGACCGATTGCAGCGAGTTCACCCCCGCGTCGCGCGCGGCATGCAGCAGGTCGATCGACCGGTCGAGCAATTGTCGCTCGCGGTCCTTCGCGTCGGCGATGGAGTCGGTCTGAATATCCGCATATGAAAACTGATACATTCTGTTTCCGTCCCGATAATTCGTCCGGCCTTGCCGATTAGGTCAGGAACCTGAGCAGGCTCAGTCCCTGGATGCGTGCGGTCAGCGTGTAGGACGTCTCGATCTGGGTGATCAGCGCCGAGACGCGCGTGGAGGCCTCGTAGGGATCGACGCCCTCCATGTCCTGGATGGTCGATTCGAAGATGTCGCCCTGCATGGTGATTCTGGCGGTCGCGTTGGCGACCCTGTTTTCGGCCAGGCCCGTCTTGGCCTTCTGATCCGAAATCTCGGCGATGCCTTCGGCGACCAGCGCGAGCGCGCGGCTGACGATGCTCGCCGTCGCGCCCGAATTCAGCGTGCCGCCGACCAGCGACGTTATGGCCGCGGCCATGGCGAGCTTGCGGACACCCGAGATGTTGGCGCTGACGGATGTCTGGGCCGTCTCGTTGAGCGCGATGCGGGAGACGATCGGATCGTCGGTGGCGCTCGACCAGTTCGTCGTCCAGCCGGAACCGAGGAACTGCGGCTCCACGACGTTGGTCAGGAAGCTCTCCATCGCGGCGGGCGTGATGCCGGCTGCCGCCGGATCGTCCTGCGAGAAGCCGAAGGTGGTGAGGAAGGCCTGATCGAAGGCGACCCTGTTCGGCGACGCCGGGTCCGCGAAATCCGCGAGCGGCTGCACGTCGGTGTTGGTTCCGGCGAAGAGATGCTCGCCGTTGATGCTCGTGTTCAGGATCGCGGTCAGCGTCTCCATCATGGCCTTGGCGTCGGCGCGCGCCACGGCCGGGCCCGAACTGCCGGAGACCGCCGCGGTCAGCGTGGCGCGCAACTCCTCGGCGCGGTCGGAAAGCTGCGACAGGGCGTCCTGCGTCGAGCTCAGCCGTGACGCGACGAGTGCGTTGGAATCGGCCAGGACCGCGAGGCGCGCGACATCGCGCGCCAGCGACACCGACTGCCCCGTCCGCGCGCCAAGCGTCAGGCCGGGATCGGCGACCCGGCCGGTGGCGACTTCCTTCTGGGCGACCACCAGCTCCGACTGCATGCGCGACATGGAGTAGCGCAGCGCCTGGGTGATGGCCTGTGATGAAACGTAGGATGCCTTCATCGCCGCCTACCTTATCGCCGCGAGCAGGGTCGAGAGCATCTCGTCGACGGCCTTGATGATCCGGGCGGAGGCTTCGTAGGAGTGCTCCAGTTCGAGCAGCAGCGACATCTCCTGGTCAATGTTCACGCCGGTTTCGTTGGACAGCGCGGTTGCGGTGCGGGTGAGCAACGCGCCCTTGGTTTCCTCGGCGGTGGTGGCCTGCTTGCGAATGTTCTCGAGCCAGCTGATCGCATTCGTCGAATAGGCCATGACGCTGGCGTTCTCGCCCGCGCCGGCCGACGGATCGAAGGCGATCGGCGCGTCGAGCCTGTCGCTGTAGCCAATGAGCAGGGCGGAGTAGGACGCGACGCCGGCGGTGTTCGCGACATAGGCGGCGCCGTTCGCGCCGCCGTCGCGCAGCACGCGCGGATCGCCGCCGGCGGTCGAATCCATCGCGGCGTTGATGCGGATCGAGCCGGCGAGGCCGGCCGACACGACGCCGTCGGGAGCCAGCGACGGGCCGCCGCTCCAGGTGAACAGTCCGGCAAGCGCGGGCAACGCGCCGCCGGTCGGGTCGGTCTCGGCGAATGCGTTGACGAGGCCGCGGGCGATCTCGTCGAGTTGCGCTTGCATGGTCGGCGCGACGTTGTCGCGGAGCTGAAGCAGCGCCGAGAGCTTGCCTCCGGCGGTCGTGCTTCCGCCGGCGCCGGCCGTAAGCGGCACGCCGTCGACGTAGACCGGGTTTCCCGTCGACCCGGCGGCGTAGCCCGGCTTCGGTTCGAACGAGACCGCGCGCGGTATCGTCTCGAAGAGGGTCGCGCCCGCGCTGGTGGTGATCACCATGTCCTGGTTGGCGCGGGTGAAGGTCGAGATCGGCAGGTATTCGGAAATCTTCTTCAGGAGCGAGTCGCGCCTGTCGAGTTCGTCGCTGACGTCGCGCCCTGCCTGCGTGCCGAAGACGACGGCATTGTTGGTCTGCTCGAAATCGGCGAGCAAGGTGTTCAGTTCGTCGACCGCGACGGAGAGCTGCATGTCGGTATCGGTGCGGGTGGCCTGGATCGCCGACGTGCCGTCGTTCAGGGCGCGCACCACCTGGCGCGCGGCGTCGACCGCGTTCTCGGCGAGCGACGCGTTGGAAGGTGTCGTCGCGAAGAGCTGCATCGCCTGGTACAGGCTGCCGATCGCGGTCGCGGGAGATGCGGCGTTGTCGACGCCGTTGACCGATTGGGTCAGGCCATTCAGGCCGACGCGCAGCGTCGCCTGGCCTTCATAGGAGGAGATCGCGGACATGTTGGCGCGAAACAGCGCGTTGTTGGACGCGCGCTGAATCGTGATGACGCGCGATCCCGGGGCCTCGCTCGAGACCACCGCGCTGCGACGCGCGTAGTCCGGATTGTTGGCGTCGGTGACGTTGCGGGAAACAGTCGCGGTCTGCCGCGAGGTCGAACGCAGCGATTGCTGAGCGATGCTGAGGGCAGTCGTAAGCGACATAAGTCTATTTCCCTCGGCCCCGCCGCATCAGGCTACCTCTTCAGATTGACCAGGATGTCCATGAGATCGGCGCCGGTCTGGAACACCTTCGAATTGGCCGTGTAGCTGCGCTGCGACTCGATCATGTTGGTCAGCTCTTCGGCGATATCGACGTTCGAATTCTCCAGCGCGCCCGACACGACGTTGCCCATGGCGCCTTCATTGGGGAAGCCCAGCTGAATGTCGCCGGACGCGTTGCTCTGGGTGTAGACGTTGCCGGGAAGCACCTGGAGCATGTCCGGGCTGCGCGCGGTGGCAAGCGGGATCCGGAACAGCGCGCGCAGCGAACCGTTCGCGTATTGCGCGTAGAGCGTGCCGTCATTGCTGATGGTGATCTGCTCGATGGTGCTTGGCGCCGTGCCGTTTCTCGACGAGTCGAAATAGGTGTAGTCGGTCGCCAGCTGGCTGAGCTTGGAGAGGTCGAGTTCGAAGGCCGCGCCGTTCGGCACGTTGGCGGTTACCGACGTGGCGCTCGCACCGGTCAGCTTTCCGGTCGTCAGATCGAAATCGAGGGTTTGGGTGGCAAGCGGACCGGACGCATAGGGAAAGCCGGTGTTCGGGCTCGCGCCGGCCTTGTCGTAAACCGCCACTTCCCAGGTGCCGGCGGCGGTTTTCGTGAAATAAAGGTCGAGGAGGACTTCGCCGCCGAGACTGTCGTAGACGACCATCGACGATTTCGCGCTGTACTGCGCCGTCGCCGCGTTCGCAGAGGGAAGGTTCGCGGCCGGAACGATGTCGGCGCCCGCGGGCAGGTTGGCCGAGAACATGCCGTTTGTCGACGCGGCTGCGACGAGCTCGTCCTGCGCGACGGTGACGCGGTCGAGGCCGCCGAAGCCGTTGGCGACCGCGGTCGGCGTGCCATTGGCGAAATCGTAACCCATGAGATAGAACCCGGCGGCGTTGACCAACTGGCCGTTGCTGTCCGGTACGAAGGAGCCGGCGCGGGTCAGGAACGATGTGCCGCTCGCATCCTGCACGACGAAGAAGCCGTTGCCGTTGACGGCAAGGTCGGTCACCGAGGTGGTGTACTGCAGCGCGCCCTGCTGCGAGACCGCATAGCGGATCGACGTGGTCACGCCGCCGGAATTGTAGCTGCCGGGCAGGTTGGGCATGACGAGAGTGGAAAAGTCGGCGCGCGAGCGCTTATAGCCATTGGTGCTCGCATTGGCGATATTGTCGGCGACGGTGGACAGGCGGTTGGCCTGCGCCGCCATGCCGGAAACGCCCGTCCGCATCATTCCAGAAAGACTCATCGCGATTGCTCCTCGGATGTCATGCCGCTTTCGAGGAGGGTAGCCCGTGGGACTTGCGCGAAACTGGCCCGAGGCTTGTCGCCGGGAAGCATCGCCGGTCAGGCCGCCAGCCGGTAGCCAAGGAAGCGCTTCGACTCGATCGGATCGAAGCCGAGCTTCTCGCGGAGCTTCTTGCGCAGCTTGCTGATGTGGCTCTCGACGACGTTCTCCTCGACGTCCTCGTCGAAGATTCCGTAGATCGCGTTGAAGACCTGCGCCTTGGTCACGCGGCGGCCGCTGTGGCTCGCCAGATATTCCAGGATGCGCCGCTCGCGCCGGGGCAAGGGCAGGGCCTGGCCGGCGATTTCGGGGTCCCGTCCGTCGGAATAGATGCGCATGGCGCCGACTTCGGTGTAGTTCGCCTCATTCGGCGCGCGGCGGCGGATGGCCGAGATGCGTGCCATGATCTCGCGGATGTGGACGGGCTTGCGGATCACGTCGTCGACACCGGTCTCGAACAACCGCAACGTGTTTTCCAGCGTGTGTTGCTCGCTGAGCGCAATCACCGGCGCGGCGGTGCGGCCGCGAATGCTGTGCGGCGAAAACTGGAAGTCGCCGCAATCGCCGAGCAGGACCGCGCTGACGGCCTTCAGATCGTCGTCGGCCGCGCTGGACACCCAGTCGCCGAACTCGCCCGGGCGGAACCCGGCAGTGGCAACTCCCTCGCGATCGAAAAGTGAATGATAGCCTTCTTTTACGAGCTCGCGCTCATCCACGATTACGATCATGTGCCCACCCCGTCCGAATCAGAAGCCCCACTTCCTTAATGAAGGGGTAACCTTTGCCGGGAATCGGGGACAACCGCGATTTCTTGTGAATCATTTCTTGGGAGTCTTGCCGCGCGGCGCAACCCGCATTCGCGGATTTGCAACCTTCAGTCGCGATCCGCGAGCGGCCGTTCGGGCGTCGGGCCGACAGGAACCACGTCGCCGAAGCAGAAAAATATGGCCTGGATCAAGCCGCGCCCGGCTCAGATGATGCGGGTATCTCCGGCGCGCAGGTGGCTGTCGGCGGCCGGGGCGGGAGCGGCGGCATGCTCGTCGCCGCTTGCCGCCGGATTGGCGCCTGTCCCGGACCGTCCATTGCGTCCGTCGCTCGATCCGCCCGCGGAGGCAAATCCGCTGTCCCGGCCGCCGGCCGCCTGCTGCCGCTGGCCGGTGTCATCGGACGGGGCCGCCTGCACGGTGACCTTGTCGATGTCGATGCCAAGCGCGCGCAGGGAGCGCACGATCTGCTCGGTGTCGGCGACGAGATGCCGGCGCGCCTGTTCGGTATCGGCCTGCAGTTCGACGGTCAGCGTGTCGCCGGCGACGCGCAGGTGCGCGGTCACGACGCCGAGTTCGGCCGGGTGCAGCTGAATCTTCAGGGACTTGACGCCGCCCGCCGAGGATCCGGCAATGGCGGCTTCGCGAAAATAGACGCTCCAGGAGGGATCGGCGGCGAGCACGGCGGCGACCGTGGTGGCGGGCGTCTGCGGCGCGGCGAAGGATTGCTGGCCGGTGACGATCGCGCCGGCAAGCGGCTTGGCCGGCTCGACCTCGCCCTCGGGCGGCAGGCGAACCGCGGCGCGGCTTTCGGCCGCCGCGACGGGCGTCGCGCGCGGCTCTTCCGCCCTGACACCGGATTTGATCACCGCCTCGTCCCTTGCAGCCGGGCGAAGCTCCTCCCTCCGCCTGGAGGTGTCGGCCAGCTTCGATTCCGACGCCAGCATCGGCGCCGCCGCCGTCGCCGCGTTCATTGCGACGGGGACCGCGCGAGAGTCCGAGCCGGTCGTGCGGGATGCGTCCGTGTTCGCCAGCACTTTTTCGGCGGGCGCCGTCTCTTCACCCGCGACGGGCATTGGCCGTTCGGAGAGTCTCGGCTGCGTCCCGGCGACAATCGCCGGCGCGATCAGCCATCCGAGGGGATCGTCCGTCACCGCGTGTTTCGGCTCCTCGCTCCCCGCATCATCCGCCACGGCGTCGTCAAGCGTCGCGACATCGTCCGTGTCGGCAATCTCCGGCGCAAGTTCGCGCGCGAGGAGTACCTCGCCCCCTGCAAGGGACGCGGCGGCCGGATTGGCGTCGAGGGCCAGTGCGAGCGACAGTATCGCCGGGTCGCGGCGGGGCGCGACCGGGTCGCGGCGGGACGCGATCTGATCGGGGCGCGGTGCGATGTCGGCATCGGGTTCCCTGGCGGGCTTTTGCGGGATCTCCAGCACGCTGCGAAACCCGTCGCCCTCCTGGTTGGACCGGCGGGGGGTGGGGGTGGCAGGCGACGCCACAGCACGAACCTGGTTGAGCGCTGAACCGGTCATTGCGTATCCATCAGAAGCTTGTCGATTTCTTCGAGTTTTCGGCGCGTCTCGCCGACGATTGCGACCGTCGGGTCGGCCGCGGCGATGGCCTGGCCACCGGCGGATTTCGTGTCGCGCGCCGTAGAGTCCGCCTCGGGCGCGACGACATGCGGCGCCTCGGACTTGCCCTCGAACGCCGGCGTGACGTCGTCCGCCCCGACGGGCCCGACCCTTCGCGGCGGCGAAGCGTCGGCCACCGCGTCCGGAACGGAGACGACACCGGCGGCAATCGACAGGGCGGCGTCGAGAAGCTCCTGGTCGCGGGCGGCGAGGCGCGAGCGGTCGATCGACCGCAGCTTGGCCAGCACGTCGGCGGCCGTTTCGGACGTCACCGTCGAGAGGCTGGCATAGAGCATCGCCCGGGCGTCCGCGCCGCCGCCGGGACTGGCCGCGAACGCGGCGACCCGCTGCGACGCGAACGCCGCCAGCTCCGTCAGACCGTCGATCGCGCTGATCCGGGCGAGGCGCAGATAGATCGCCTTCTGATGTTCGGCGTCCATCAGGGCGATCGTCTCCTCCACCATCGCGAGGTCGATCTTGTCGTTGAAGGCGGCGATTCCGCCGACCAGCGCATCGGCGAACTGGCTGGCATAGGGCGAGCGCAGGAACCGCCGGACATACTGGTTGGCGGCGCGCAGGAAACGCGGCGCGTCGCGGAGGTCGGTGCTGACGGCGAGGGTGCGCCGCAGCGCTGCTTCCTCGACGAGGGTTCCCGAACCCAGCAGCCGCGCCTTTTCGAACATCCTGATCGCGGTGGCCGGACTTTCGCCGGTCAGGACCGACCCCTTCACCAGAGCGACGAAGGCGCCGATCTCGGGCGACAGCGCCGTCGGCTCGATGGGCTCGAGAGCGGTCATGGCAGTCTTCACGTCGCCGCGCAGATAGGCGGCGACGCCCTTGGCGAGTTTGGCGTCGTCCCCTTCCGGGGCAAGCCTGGACAGCACGACGTCCACGGTGACCGGGTTGCCGCCGCTCATGCCGTAAAGCAGCGTCGCCAGGAAGTTGCGCCGATTGGCGAAGTCGGGCGCTTGGGCGGTGCGCAACTGCCGGTCGATCATTTCGAGCAGCTTCTGCTGCATCGGCAGGGCGGCGTGGTCGCCGCCGGCGATGCGGTCCTGCACCAGTTGCAGCGAGCGGACCAACTGATAGGGCTCCAATGCGTAAGCCGGATGCGCCGGGCAGACCGCGCCCGTCAGCGTGACGACGGCAATGCGCGCGGCCCACGCAGCTTTCATCCGCCGGACTCCAGCAGGATCTCGATCCGCCGGTTGCCGGCGGCGAGCGGGTCGGCCGGTATCTTCAGCTTGCGATCGGCGAAGCCGCCGACTTCGGCGATGCGCCTTTCATCCAGCCCGGCACGCACGAGCATGTAATAGGCCGAATGCGCGCGCGCGGTGGACAGGCGCCAATTGTCGTAGGTCTTGTTGGAGAACGGCCGGCCGTCGGTGTGGCCGTTGATGGTGATCTTGCCATCGCGGGACGACAAGATGCGGGCGATCTTTTCCATGGCGAGAACCAGGTCGCGCCGCGGCACGGCGGAGCCGATCTCGAACATGCCGAAATCGAGCATGTCGGTCACCGAAATCGCAACGCCGTTCTCGGTTGCCTCGACGGACATGCCCTCGAAGACCTTGTCGCCGCCGAAGGCATCGCGCAGTTCCTTGCGGATTTCGTCCGCCTTCCTTTCGTCGGCCTGCGAGACGGTTTCCGCTTCCGGCGGCGGGGCGGGCGTGTCGGCGGATGCCGTCACAGCCACGTGTGGTTCGGCCGGCGCGGCCTGCTCGAACGGCTCCGGCTTCGCAACCGCCTCGGCGGCTTCCGCCGCGGACGCCTCATCCGGCGCCTTCTTGGCCAAGGCTTCCGCGCGTTCCGCCTCGGATTGCGCGGGGGCGGGATCAAGCGTCGGTACGACCTCCTGCGACCAGAAGTCCGGCGCGAAGGGATCGCGGAAGGATTCGCCGCCCGACGCTCCCGTCGCCGGTCCCGACACCTGGGCTCCGCCGTCGCCCTTGGCGCTGATGTTCTGCAGATTGCCGGTGTCCGCCGCAATCTCCGCCAGCACCGAGTAGGGATCGGAGAACAGATGCGAATCGGTGTGCTTGACGTCGTCGGCCGACTCGGTCGCCGGGCTGCGCTGCGCCGGGCCACTGATCTTCGGGCCGGCGCCGGTCGGTTCCACGGACGGCTCGACGATATCGCGGCGGCCCTCGTCCGGCGCGGTCGGGCCTTCGCCCTCGTCGTCCAGTCCCTTCCGGCTGGCGTTCCGGTCGACGAGCTTGATCGGGTTGAAGTAGCTGGCCACCGCCACCTTCGTCTCCTCGTTGGCGGCATTGATCAGCCACATCACGAGGAAGAAGCACATCATCGCGGTCATGAAATCGGCGAAGGCGATCTTCCACGCGCCACCATGGTGGTCATCGTGGTCGCCATGTCCGCCATGGCGGACGATGATGATTTCGTGCAGTTTTTCTGCGGAACCGACGGAACTCATTCGACGCCCATGCCGATGATTTCGGCGAGCGCGGCCGACCATTCCGAAATGCGCGTCTCGAACAGGGTTTCGTCGATCGACACGGTGAGATCGACGGTCGCCATCTCGGTCAGTTCAAGGTGGCGCGCCTGCTCGCCCATCGCCATCGTCAGCGGAACGAACAGCGATTGCGGTCCGCGGACGCGGATGCGGATGGTGTCGGCATCGCCGATGGCATCCTTGATGGTGCGCGCGAGACCGGCGATGGCGCGGTCGCGAATATCGTCGCTGACGAACTGGGCGAGGATGCGGGCGGCGGTCGTCGTGGCGGCGGCCGATGTGGTTTCCTCGAGCGCGGCGAGCGCCGCGACCAGCTTCGCGCCGGTCTCGGCGCCAAGCTGGCCGCGCAGCGCATCGAGTTCCTCGCCATGCGTCGCGCGGAGCGCGTCCATCGCGGCTTCGTGCTCTGCATCGAGCCGCAGAGATAGCGCCAGCTCGGCGCGGTTCACCGCGTCGGCGACGATCGCGTCGATATCCGGCGGCGCGGGGGCCGGCGGCGGCGGAACGACATTGACCCGCGGACGTACCGGCTCCGGCGCAAGGCGCGGCCGGGCGCCGAAATCGGTCAACAGGTCGGCAAGCGCCGCGGTCGCCATCAGCTCGCCTCCTGGTGCGCCCATTTGCGCAGGATCTGAGCGGTGCGCTCTTCATTGAGTTCGAGCATCCGGGCCAGCCGGTCCTGGGGCGCCGGCCGCAGCTTGTTGCGCAGCTCGTCGATCGGATTGGCGCCGGACCGGGGCGCCGCCCCGCCCTCGATGCCGTTGGCGGCGGCAATCTGCAGGTTTTCCGCGGCGGTCGGCGGCAGCGCGCGCTGCACGTCGTCGAAGCTCGCGCCGGCGGCGACGACCGGATTGCCGAGCGCGGCGGTCAGCGGTCGTAGGCCGAACCAGGCAACCAGGAACACGACGGTGATGAAGGCTCCAGCGTTGATGACGGTGCCGACATGGCGGCCGGCCATCTCCAGCATGCCCAGGCCGCCGGCCGCCTCGGCATCCATCTCGGCGATGAATTCGACGGCGTTGACGGTGATGTGGTCGCCGCGCGCTTCGGTGAACCCGGCCGCGGAGGAGACCATGTCGCGGATCGCGGCGACGCGCCCGGCGATCAGTTCCGGCGTCGCCGCATCGCCGAGCACCGCCTTGAGGCGCGCTTCGTTGACGACGACGGCGATCGAGAGCTTCGACACCGTATAGCCATTGCTGACGGTGGCGATGCGCTTCGAATTGATCTCGTAATTGGTGATCTCTTCCTTGCGGTCGCGTTCGCCGTTGGTCTGCGGCCCTGCGGTGGCGGGGGCGGCGGGCTGGGGCAGGTTCTGGTCGACCGACGCCGGCGTCGCCGCGGAGCTCTGGTTGTTCTTGTCGTTCTCGCGGATGACCTGGATCGAGCGCTCGATGCGCGATTCCGGGTCGAATATGGTTTCCTCGATCTGCCGCGTGTCCGTGTTGACCTCGGCCCTGACGCTGGTGCGGAAATTGTCGTTTCCGAGATAGGGGGCGAGCGCGCGATGGATGTTGTCCTCGATCTGGTTCTCGACCGTGCGCTCGACGCCCATCGAGCGGTTTGCCGAATTGCTTGCCGGGTCGTCGCCGGCCGCCAGCAGGGCGCCGGTCGAATCCAGCACCGTGACCTTCTCCGTGGACAGGCCGGGCACGGCAGCGGCCACGAGATGCCGGATCGAGTTGGCGCTGCGTCCGCCGTCGAGCCCGCTCGTGCGAATGACCACGGAGGCGGAGGGCTGCTGCTCCTCCTGCCGGAAATTGCCGCGTTCCGACATGACGATGTGGACGCGTGCCGCCTTGATGCCGGCGATCGACTGGATGGTGCGCGCGATCTCGCCCTCGAGGGCGCGAACCTTCGTCACCTGCTGCATGAACGAGGTCAGGCCGAGCGAACCGACATTGTCGAAGAGTTCGTAGCCGGCGTTGGTGCTGGTCGGCAGGCCCTTTTCGGCAAGCAGCATACGCGCCTGGCCGGTCTTGCCGACCGGCACCAGAACCGCCGTGCCGTCGGCGGCGACGTCGAACTGGATGCCGGCCTCGCCGAGCACGATGCCGATCTGGTTCACGTCGGAACGCTCGAGGCCGACATAGAGGGTCTCGTAGCCGGGCCGGTTGAGATAGACCGAGCCGACGCCGACGACGGCGATCACCAGCGCGCCGATCGCCGCCATGATCGCCAGGCGCCGACCGCCCATGGCGACCAGATTGTCGATGATCCTCTGAATCTGTTCAGGCACGGACTTGCTTCTCCCGGAGACGGTCTTGCCCGAGACTAGGACGCGAAGCTTGTGCGAAAATGAAACGGGCCGCCTCCCGGTGAGGAGGCGGCCCGAATTCTGCCGGTCAGGCGGGATGACCCGCCGCCGGAGCCTACTTGAAGAGCGACAGGATGCCCTGCGCGTTGCTGTTGGCGATCGACAGCGACTGGATGCCGAGCTGCTGCTGCACCTGCAGCGCCTGGAGGCGGGTTGATTCCTTGTTCATGTCGGCATCGACGAGCTGGCCGACGCCGCGATCGATGGCATCCATCAGGTTGGAAACGAAGTCCTTCTGCAGGTTGACGCGCTTCTTGGCGGCGCCGAGATCGGAGGCGGCCGTCGTCATGCGGCTGATCGCGTTGTCGACGCCCTTGATGTAGCTCTCCAGCGTGGTCAGGTCCGCCGTGCTGTTGGTGAGCGCGGCGATGTTCAAGGTGGAAACCGTGAAGCCGCCGGCCGACTGGTCGGCAAGCAGCGCGCCCGTGGTGGCGTCGTAGCGACCGTCGAGGATGCCGGTGCCCGACGTTGCCGCGTCGGTCGCGGAATCGAACAGCTTGATGGAGCCGGTATCGATCGAGATGGTGCCGATCGACACGGCGCCGGTGCTCGATCGCGTGAAGGCAGAGACGATCGACTTCACCGCGTTGTAGCCGGCGGAGCTGGAATCGACCGACAGCCAGTTCTCGCCGCTGAACGACGAGTTTGCCGCGTTGCTCGAAAGCTGGCCCTGCAGGGCGGTGATCTCGGACTGGATCTTCGTGCGGTCGACGCCCGGTTCGCGCGCGGCGACCAGCTTCGCCTTGATTTCGTCGACCACCGCGATGGCCGCGTTGACACCGGTATAGGCGGTGTCGACCTTGGCCGCGCCAAGGCCGAGCGCGTCCTGCACGGTGGAGAGGGCTTTGTTGTCGGATCGCATGGTGGTTGCGATCGACCAGTAGGCGGCATTGTCGCTCGCCTCGGCGACACGGTATCCCGTCGAAATGCGGGCCTGCGTCTGCTCCAGCGCGTTCGTCGTGGCCTGGAGGGTGCGGAGCGCCGTCATGGCTGACGCGTTGGTCATGATGCTGGTCAAGATACTGCCCCATCTCGTCTGAGGTGAAAACCCGGGACCGCCGGACTTCACCGGCAAAGCGCGGCGGCATCATGCCTGAGGCCCGAAGGCCAATGCGCTTTATGGTTAACAACCATTGACCAAATGTGGTTAACGAAGATTAAAGAACGGCGGCCTCGCGAATTTTTTCGAAAACTTTTTCGCCGGCGCAGATTGTGCTTGTCGGTCACGCCAGGCCCGAACGGCAAAAGGCCGCGCTTTGGGCGCGGCCTCGATTGTCGTCAGGCTGGCGGCT
>JAUYMV010000020.1 GCA_030698645.1 Mesorhizobium sp. | reverse complement strand
GTTGCGTCGCAACAGGCGCTCAGTATCCTAGTAAAGCTATGTTTTTCAACGGCTTCCAGCGCATCGTCCAAAACTTGATGAAACGTTTACCGTCTTTCTTCGCCGCTTATTAGCCATTCTGCCGTTCCAATGCGGAGTCTGGGGCGATATGGACCCCCTGTTGGCCATCGCGCTTGGCCGCCGATTGCGAAATTCAAAAAGGAAGCCGGCACCCGGATTTCAATGAATTTAATCGAACGACACATTTTCTGGCGGGCCGCGCAGCTGTCGCTGACGACGCTGGCGGCGGCGACAGTGATCGTACTGATCACCCAGATCCTGATCCGCGTGAACGTGCTGACCGATTCCGGGCAGGCCATCAGCACCTTCCTGAAACTCGCGCTCATGCTCGTGCCGGCGATGGCGGTGGTCGTCATGCCGTTCGCCCTCTTGACCGGGGCATCGCAGACGCTTTCGGCCATGAACTCGAACTCGGAGCTGTCCGTGCTCGAGGCGGCGGGCGCTTCGCAGATCACGACCGCCCGGCCGATCTTCATGCTGGCCGTGATCATGACGCTGACAACGCTCGGGCTCAGCATTTTCGTCGAGCCCTGGTCGAACCGCCAGCTTCGCGACATCATTGCCGAAGCTGGCGCCGACCTGGTCCGGTTCGCCGTGCAGTCGGGCTCGTTCAAGAAGATCGACACCGATCTCTACATTCAGATCGGCGAACAGCTTCCCGGGGGCGCTTTCGGCAGCATCTTCATCGTCGACATGCGCGACAAGGCCGCGGAGCTGCTCTACTACGCGAAAAAGGGCGACATCCAGGACAATGACGGCAGCCAGCTGCTGGTCATGGAGGATGGCGAGATCCACCGCAAGAATCCGGCGACGACCGAGGTTTCGGTCATCCGCTTTGCGTCTTACGCGATCGACTTTTCGCAATTCGGCCCGGCCTCGAAGGCGACCGTCTATTTTCCCAAGGAGCGCAGCCTGGCGTTCCTGCTTGATCCCGACCCGAACGACTATTTTGCCAAGACCAGGCCCGATCTGTTGCGCAGCGAGTTGCATCGCCGGCTCTCGGAATGGATGTTCCCGCTCGCATTCGGCCTGATCGCGACCTACTTCGCCGGTTCGGCGCGGTCGAACCGGCAGGAGCGCGCATGGGGACTGGTCGGCGCCGTCGGTGTCGCGATCCTATTCCGCGCCGCCGGGTTCGTCTCGGCAAACGGTTCCGGCAAGAGCCTGGCCTATGCGGTCGCCGCCTACCTGACGCCGCTGTCCGCGATCCTGCTGTTCTCGACGCTCATCGTAACCGGCCGAAAACTGCACATCCCGCAGAGCCTCGTGGACCGCACCAATGCGCTGGCCGCCGCGGTCGAGCGCTACCGAGTCTCGTTCCAACTCATGCTGCGCGGCTATCGCCGCGAACGTGCCGGCGGTGACGCATGATCGGGCGCACGCTCTTCCTCTATTTCTTCCGCCGCTACCTGCTTATCGTCGTCCAGTTTTTCTGCGCCGTGGTGGTGATCGCATTTCTGGTCGATTTCACCGAGTTTTCGCGTCGTGCCTCGGGCCTGCCAAACTTCACGGTCGCGGCCGGGCTTCTGGTGACGGCGCTGCGGATTCCGCAAATCGTGCAGACCGCCATTCCGTTCGTCATCCTGTTCTCCGCGATGGTCACGCTCATGACGCTCAACCGCAGATATGAGCTCGTCATCGCGCGCTCGGCCGGCATATCGGCCTGGCAGTTCCTCGCGCCGCTCTGCCTGGCGAGCTTCCTGATCGGCGTGTCGATGATCACCATCTTCAACACGGCGGCGGCGCGCGCGCTGACCTATGCGGAGGCGCTCGAGGCGTCGTTTCGCGGCGATGCGGGCGGCGCCTTCAACGCCCAGCGCCTGCCATGGCTGCGACAGCGCACGGATGAGGGCGTCACGATCATCGGCGCCAAGAAGACCGCGCAGCGCGGCCTGCTTCTGAGCGAAGCGACATTCATCCGCTTCGGCAAGGATGGCGGCATCGTGGAACGTCTCGACGCGCGACAGGCGACGCTTGGCAATGGCGCGTGGACGCTCGTCGACGTCACCCGCCTCGACGCCGAGGGAACGCGGGAGACGCTCGCAACCGCGAAGGTGAAGTCGGGTCTGCAGCCCGAATTCGTCGAGGAACAGTTCGCCTTGCCCGAGACGATCCCGCTTTTCGAGCTCGGTGAGAAGATCGACGCGGCGCGCTCTTTCGGGCTCAGCGCGAATGCATTTGCCATGCAATATCATTCGCTTCTGGCGCTGCCGATGCTACTCGTCGCGATGACGCTGATCGCCGCCACGGTGTCCATGCGATTCGCGCGGCTTGGCCAGTCGGGGTCGATGATTCTGGGTGGCGTCCTTGCCGGCTTTCTGCTTTATGTCGTGTCGGTATTGGTGAAGGCGTTCGGCAGTTCGGGATTCGTTCCACCGGTCGTCGCGGCCTGGTTTCCAGTGGTCGTTGCGGCATTTTTCGGGATAACATTCCTGCTGCACAAGGAGGACGGTTAGTGACGTCTGTGAGGGGTAGCGGGAGCAGGTTTGCCCGCGCGTCGCGCCTTTGCGGCGCGACGGCGCTGGCATGCATTCTCGCGGCCGCCTCGCTGCATGTCGCGCCGACCCTTGCCCAGTCGCTCGACGGCATCGCGCCAGAGATTTCGGCCGACGAGCAGATGCTGCTCGAAGCCAACCAGCTCGTCTACGACAACGATCGCGAGACTGTGACGGCCGAAGGCGCCGTGCAGATCGACTATGCCGGCAACCGTCTCGTCGCCAAGCGCGTCACCTACGACCGCAAGACCGGACGCCTGCTGGCCATCGGCAATGTCGAGATCGTCGATCGCGACGGCAACCGCATCTTCTCCGACGAGATCGACATTACGGACGATTTCAGGGATGGCTTCATCAACGCGTTGCGCGTCGAGACGCCTGACAAGACCTATTTCGGCGCCGAAAGCGCGGAGCGGCGCAACGGCACCGTCACCACTTTCAACAACGGCGTCTATACCGCCTGCGCCCCGTGCGAGGAAAACCCAAACAAGGCGCCGATCTGGCGCATCAAGGCGCGCAAGGTCATCTGGAACGGCGAGGAAAAGACGGTGCGCTTCGAACGCGCCACGTTCGAACTGTTCGGCCTTCCGATCATCAACGTGCCCTACTTCAAGATCCCAGATCCGACGGTGAAGCGCAAAAGCGGCTTCCTTTTCCCCGGCCTGAGCTACAAGACGGAACTCGGCGTCGGCGTCTCGGTCCCCTACTATCTTGCCCTGGCGCCGACCTATGACGCACTCCTCACCGGCACCTACTATACGCAGCAGGGTTTCCTCGGTCAGGCGCAATGGCGCCAGCGCTTCGACAACGGGCAGTATAGCGTGCAGCTTGCCGGCATCCGCCAGAAGGACCCGGCGGAGTTCAATGCGGCCTATGTCGACAGCCGTCAGACCTGGCGCGGCATGATCGGCACCAAGGGCGACTTCAAGATCAATCCGCGCTGGAGTTTCGGCTGGGACATCCTTGCCCAGTCGGACAAGAATTTCAGCCGCACCTATTCGATCGAGGGTTACGACAACCTCGTGAAGCGGTCGCAGATCTACCTGACCGGACTGAACGACCGCAATCATTTCGACCTGCGCGCCTACAAGTTCCAGGTCCAGGAATCGAACATCACCGGGCGCAACGAAGTTCAGCCGACCGTGCTGCCGTCCTTCGACTATACGAAAACGCTCGACGAGCCCGTGCTCGGCGGCCAGTTGCGCTTCGACGTCAACGCGCAGAGCCTGCACCGCAGCAACCAGGATGTGACCCGCGCCGACGGCGTGGACGATCCGCCCAATACGGTTGCCCCCAATCCATACCGAGTCAGCGGCATCGACGGCACCTACTCTCGCTTCACCGCCGAGGCCGAATGGAAGCGCCAGATCATTACCCCGGGCGGAGGCGTGTTTACGCCCCTCCTGGCGGCGCGCGCGGACGGTATCTCCGTCGACTCGAACTCCGACCTGGCTATCACCAACATGGCAGCGGCCATGTCCCCGCTCGCCTACACCAATGACGGAACGACCTATGGCGTCGTCGACACCGAACTTCGTTCTGGCTATTTCCGCTCCATGATAACCGCCGGCTTCGAGTTCCGCTGGCCGATCCTGTTCTCCGACGCCGGTTCGAGCCATATCTTCGAACCGATGGCGCAGGTCTTCGTCCGGCCGAACGAGAGCTACGGCCGGACGCTCGACATCCCCAACGAAGACGCGCAGAGCTTCGTGTTCGACGCGGCGACGCTGTTCGAGCGCGACAAGTTTTCCGGCTACGACCGCCTCGAAGGCGGCACGCGCGCCAATGTCGGTTTCCGCTATTCCGGCTCGTTTTCCAATGGCTGGACCGCCAACGGCATTTTCGGCCAGTCCTATCATCTGGCGGGCGACAATCCATATGCCGCGCCGGATCTCGTCAATGTCGGCGCGTTTTCGGGTCTCGAAACCGAGACCTCGGACTTCGTCGGCCTGTTCGGGCTGGGGAGCCCGAGCGGCTTTGCGATCTCGGCAAGCGGCCGCTTTGACGAACAGACGCTGGAAATCAGACGCGCCGAGCTCAAGGCCGGCATCACGGCGAAGCCCGTGTCGCTGTCGGCCCGATTCGCCTTCATCCAGGCGCAGCCGCTCTACGGCTTCCTCGACGACCGGAAGGAGCTCACGCTCGCATCGTCGACCCAGTTCAACGAGAACTGGAGCACGTTTGGTTCGGGCACGTTCGATTTCGTCTCGAGCCGGCTGGTGCGCAATTCGATCGGCTTCTCCTATGACGACGAGTGTTTCACCTACTCGATGACCTTCTCCCAGGTGCGCCCGACCGATCCCACGCTCGAGACGTCGCATTCGGTCGGCTTCAATCTGTCATTCCGCACGCTGGGCGACATCGGCTCGAATTCCAGCGTACTGCAGCAGTAGCGCCGCAACGCCGCGCCACGCTTTCGCCGTATAGGCGAGGCATGGACGACCCTGTTTCAATCTGCGAAACTATAAAAAACCGGGATGGAAACGATGGTTTCAGCCGTCAGACTGAAGAAAACGGCCGTGACGCTCATTGCGTGCGCGATGCTCGGCGCTGGATCGATGCTTCCTCTCGCTGCCGCGCATGCGAGCCAGATTAGATACATTGTCAACGACGTCGCGGTGACGAGCTACGACATTGAACGCCGCGCCGCGCTCAACCGGCTGTTCCGCCAGAAGGGCGACGCCAAGAAGGCCGCCGATGACATGATCGAGCAGTCGTTGAAATCGGTCGAAATGGAGCGCCGCGGCATTCGCATCGCAAAGAAGCAGGTCGATGACGCCTATGCGCGCTTTGCAACCTCCAACAAGCTGCAGCCCGCGCAACTCGATCAGGTCATGGCGCAGGCCGGGGTGACGAAGCAGCACATGAAGGAGTTCATCCGGGTCCAGATGGGCTGGAGCCAGCTGCTCGGCGCACGATTCCGCTCGACGAGCGGAATGAGCGAGCAGGACATGGTCCAGAAAGTGTTCGAACTCGGCGGCAAGAAGCCGTCGTCGACCGAATACATGCTGCAGAAGGTCGTGTTCGTGGTGCCGGCCAAGGAACGCGGCGCCATCCTGGCCAAGCGCAAGCGCGAGGCCGAGGCGCTTCGCCAGCGCTTCACGGGTTGCGAAACGACGCGCCAGTTCGCCAAGGGGCTCATCGACGTGACGGTGCAGGATATTCCCCGCGTGCTCGAGCCCGAGCTTCCGCCGGATTGGGAAAAGCAGATCAAGGCAACGAAGGCCGGCGGAGCGACGCCCACCCGCGAGACGAATGCCGGGGTGGAGTTCATCGGAATCTGCAGTTCGCGCGAGGTGAATGACGATCGCGCCGCCCAGCTGGTTCTCCAGAACGACGGCAAGCTCGACGAGAAGGCCGAGGAACTCAGCAAGAAATACGTCGGCGAATTGCGCAAATCCGCGCGGATCACCGAACGCTGACCCATGGCGTCGCTGGCCCTGACAGCCGGTGACCCCTCGGGAATCGGTCCCGACATCGCACTCCTGGCCTGGGCGCGCCGCCAGGCGCTCGGCATCCCCGCCTTCTTCCTGATCGGCGATCCTGACCTGATGGCCCGGCGCGCCCGGCGCCTCGGCATGGACGTGCCCATCCAGCCGAGCTCCCCGGCCGACGCCGACGCCGTCTTCCAGCGCGCCCTCCCCGTCGTTCCGCTCGGCAATTCGTTCACCGATACGCCCGGCATGTCCGACATGCTCAACGCGGCCGGCATCATCGAGTCGATCGACCGTGCCGTGGAGGCGGTCGAAGACCGCTTCGCTGACGCCGTCGTCACGCTGCCGATCGCCAAGAAGACGCTCTACGATTCGGGCTTCCGTCATCCCGGGCACACGGAATACCTAGCGCATCTGGCCGACCTCAGGCATGGCGGCAGCCATACCGCCGTGATGATGCTGTGTGGTCCCGAGCTGCGCACGATACCGGTGACCATCCACATTCCAATCGCCGATGTGCCGGGCCAACTCACCACGGAGGCGATCCTGGCAACGGCCCGCATCGCCGCGCGCGATCTTGCCCGCCGCTTCGGCATCGACAGGCCGCGGCTGGCCGTGCTCGGGCTCAACCCGCACGCCGGCGAAGGCGGCACCATCGGGGACGAAGACATTTCCGTCATCCTGCCCGCCGTCGAGCAGTTGCAGCATGAAGGCATTGCCGCATTCGGACCGCTGCCGGCCGACACGATGTTTCACGCCCGCGCCCGCGCCAGCTACGACGTGGCGATCTGCATGTATCACGATCAGGCCCTGATCCCGGCCAAGATGCTGGCGTTCGACGATGCGGTCAACGTGACGCTCGGCCTGCCGTTCGTGCGAACGTCGCCCGATCACGGCACCGCCTTCGACATCGCCGGGACCGGCAGGGCGCGGGCCGACAGTCTCGTCGCCGCATTGAAGCTCGCCAGGCGGCTCGCCGATGCCAGGTCGGAAGCCGCTATCGCATGAGCGTCGACGGGCTGCCGCCGCTGCGCGACGTGATCGAACGCCATGGCCTCTCGACCAAGAAGTCGCTCGGCCAGAACTTCCTGCTCGATCTCAACCTGACCGGCAAAGTGGCCCGCACCGCGGGCCGCCTGGAAGGCAAGACGGTCATCGAGGTCGGTCCGGGACCCGGCGGGCTGACGCGGGCGCTGCTCATGCATGGCGCGGCGAAGGTGATCGCCATCGAACGCGACGATCGCTGCATCGCTGCGCTCGGCGAGATCGCCGATGCCTATCCCGGCCGGCTGGACGTCATCGCGGGCGACGCCATGGCGACCGACTTCGACGCGCTCGCGGCCGGTCATGGCGATGTGCAGGTCGTCGCCAATCTGCCCTACAATATCGGCACCGAACTGCTCGTGCGCTGGCTGACGCCGACATCCTGGCCGCCGTTCTACACGGCGCTGACGCTGATGTTCCAGCGCGAGGTGGCCGAGCGTATCGTGGCGGCGCCCGGCGACGATGCCTATGGACGGCTCGGCGTGCTCGCGGGCTGGCGGACGCGGGCGCATATCGAATTCGACATCCCGGCGCAAGCGTTCTGGCCACCGCCCAAGGTGACGTCGTCCGTGGTGCATCTGGCGCCACGCGCGGAGCCGCTCGCCTGCGACATACGGACGCTCGAAAAGGTGACGCAGGCGGCGTTCGGCCAGCGTCGCAAGATGCTGCGCCAGAGCCTGAAGGGCATCGGCGGCGAAACGCTGCTGACGGCTGCGGGGATCGACGGAACGAGGCGGGCCGAGACGCTCAGCGTCGAGGAGTTCGTGCGGCTTGCCGCGGCTTTTCCCGCGGCGGCGCGTGCTTAGGACAGCTTCTCGTCCAGCAATCTTGTGACGAAATCGAACAGGCCCGGCCGGCGATTGCGGCGCAGGCGTTCCGCCGTGACGATGGCGCGGACTTCGGTGTAGGCGCGGTCGAGGTCGTCATTGATGACGACGTAGTCGTATTCGCGCCAATGCTCGATCTCGAGGCGGGCATTGACCAGCCGCTTCTCGATGGCCGCGTCGGCATCCTCCGCCCGCCGCTTCAGCCGCGTCTTCAGTTCCCCCATCGAGGGCGGCAGGATGAAAACCGAGACGATGTCGGCGCGCATCTTCTCGTTCAGTTGCACGGCCCCCTGCCAGTCGATGTCGAACAGCATGTCGCGCCCGTCCGCCATGGCCGTCTCGGCGGGTTCGCGCGGCGTGCCGTAGTAGTTGCCGTGCACCTCGGCCCATTCGAGCAGGTCGCCCGAATGGCGCAACCGGTCGAACTCACGCATGTTCAGGAAGTGGTAGTGTACGCCGTCTATCTCGCTGCCGCGGCGCGCGCGCGTCGTGACGCTGACCGAGAGTTCGAGCCCCGGATCGTTCTCGAGCAGATTGCGCGCGATCGTCGACTTGCCGGCGCCGGAGGGCGACGACAGCACGAGCATCAGTCCGCGTCGGCGGATCTTCGATGCGGTGGGCTCGGCGGACATACCCTACTCCAGATTCTGGACCTGCTCGCGAAACTGGTCGACGACGGCCTTCAGGTCCAGGCCGATCGCCGTGATCGCGGCAGCATTCGATTTCGAGCAGAGCGTATTCGATTCGCGGTTGAATTCCTGCGCCAGAAAATCGAGCTTGCGACCCGCGGCCGCGCCGGAAGCGAGCAGGTTGCGCGCCGAGGCGACATGCGTCTTCAGCCGGTCGACCTCCTCGCGGATATCCGCCTTGGTCGCCAGGAAGGCCGCTTCGGCGAAAAGCCTCTGTTCATCGAGTTGCGGGACGGCGTCGAGCAGCAGGCGGACCTGCGCGGCGAGCTTCTCGCGGATGACCGAAGGCTCGCGCGACGTATCGGCCTCGGCGCGCAGGGTGAGAGTCTCGATCATGTCGAGATGGCCGGCAAGCAAGGCACCGAGAGCGGCGCCCTCGTCGCTGCGCGACTTTTCCAGCTCCGCGATAGCATTGCCAAGCACCGCCAGAATGGCGGCGTCGGTCGCCGCGAACGTCGCCGGATCTTCGATCGCCTCGGGTAGATCGAGCACGCCGCGAAGCGCCAACAGGCCGTCGGCCCGGGCGGGCGCGCAGCCGAACTGCGTTTCGAGCCGCTTCGCCAACGCGGCGACGTCCTTCAGGAAGTCCTCGTTGATCGTCGGCTGGATGGAGATGCCGGTTCGGGCGAAGCCGAGCGTCGCCTGGATGTTGCCGCGCGAGAAATGCTTCTGCACCGCCTGCTTGACCGGCAGTTCGAGCCGGTCGAGGCCGGGCGGCAGGCGCAGGCGGACGTCAAGCCCCTTGCCGTTCACCGAGCGCAGTTCCCATGCGATGGCCGCGCCGGCCTGTTCGCCCGAGGCGCGCGCGAAACCGGTCATGCTCTGCAATGCCATCGCGCTGCTGCTCCCCCCGAATAGCGCGCGCCGTGCGCTACTGGCTTCCCGATTGGCCGGCCGGCTGCGTGGTCTCGTCTGTCTTGGCGGCCTTGGCGGCCTTGGCGGCTTCCTCGGCCTGCTTCTTTTCCACCGCGCGCCAACGCGCGACGTTCTCGTTGTGCTCGTCGAGCGTGGCGGCGAAGACATGCCCGCCCGTGCCGTCGGCGACGAAGTAGAGGTCGTTGGTCTTGGACGGATTTGCGACCGCCTCGAGCGATGCGCGACCGGGATTGGCGATCGGCGTCGGCGGCAGCCCGTCG
>JAUYMV010000019.1 GCA_030698645.1 Mesorhizobium sp. | reverse complement strand
CCTATGTGCAGACGCCGGAAATGACCGGCGCGATCATCCGCGACAAGGCTGACCGCGCACTCGCCTTCAAGCCGGAGAAGGACGACGTGATCGTTTCGGCCGCGCGCCGGCTCTCTGCCGAACTCGGCATCTTCCTGCATGTCGGCTCGACCGGCATCCTCAGGGACGACGGCAAGATCGCCAACCGCGCCTTCCTGTTCGCACCGGACGGCTCGCTCGCTGCCCGCTACGACAAGATCCACATGTTCGACGTCGATCTCGACAATGGCGAGAGCTGGCGCGAATCCGCGACCTACCAGCCGGGCGAGCGCTCGGTGGTGGCCGAACTCCCGTTCGCCAATCTGGGCATGGCGGTCTGCTACGACCTGCGCTTTCCGCAGCTCTTCCGCGCCCAGGCGCTGGCCGGCGCCAACGTGCTGACCGTGCCGGCGGCCTTCACGCGGCAGACCGGGGAGGCGCACTGGCACGTGCTCTTGCGCGCGCGCGCCATCGAGAACGGCGCCTGGCTGATCGCCGCGGCGCAGGGCGGCACGCATGAAGATGGCCGCGAGACCTATGGCCATTCGATGATCGTCGATCCGTGGGGCCGCATCGTCGCCGAAGCCGACCACGCCGAGCCCGGCATCGTCTACGCCGACATCGACACGGCGGCCTCGGTCGAGGCGCGCAAGAAGATCCCCAACCTCAAGAACGCCCGCGAGTTTTCCGTCGAGATCGCCGGCCGCGACACGATCGTGCCGCTGAAAGCCGCCTCTTGATCCGCTTCTCGCTCCATTGCGACCAGACGCACGAGTTCGAGGGCTGGTTCCGCAACAATGACGACTTCGACACGCAGGCGAAGCGCGGCCTGGTCGAGTGCCCGTCCTGCGGATCGAAGAAGGTCTCCAAGGCGCTGATGGCGCCGGCGGTTTCGACCAGCCGCAAGCGCGAGAAGGTGGCGCTCGCCGTCAATGCCGAACAGCGCCGGATGATGGCCGAACTGAAGCAGATCGCCGAGAAGGTGCGGGAGAACGCCGACTATGTCGGCGACAAGTTCGCCGACGAGGCGCGCAAGATCCATTTCGGCGAGGTCGAGGCGCGCGGCATCTACGGCGAGGCAACGCCGGACGAGGCGCGCGAACTGGTCGAGGACGGGGTGGAGTTCATGCCGATACCGGTGTTTCCCGACGACCGGAACTGAGTGGATCGCGATGGAAACGGCTGCGAGGCCGGCGCTAGTCTCTTCGACTACTGCGATCAGAGCAGGTTCGTGAGGGCTCCGAGAATTCGACCTGCCATCAGCTGCCATCTTGATGGCAGCTGATGGCAGCGCTATTCTCCACATGAAGATGGAGGTCCAATATGGCCGAACGACAGCTATCTGTCCGCAGCGCGAAGGCGAGCGAGATCGCCCACCGGCTGGCATTGCGCGAGAGGCGCACAGTCGCCGCGGTCGTCGAACGCGCGCTTGAGGACTACGATCGCAAAACCACGGGTCGCGAACCGGCGGAGCTTTTCTACAAGCGCATCTCCGAGCAGTACGGCGTGGACAACGATCTCGAGGAGGTCATTCAGGAAGGCAGGATACCGCACGAAGGAATCGACCTTTGATCTTCCTCGACACGAATGTCGTGTCGGAAGATTTACGAGCCGAGCCGAGTGTCGCCGTTCTCGATTGGCTTGAGCGTTTCGATGTGGAACTGGCGCTTTCGACCGTGGTCGTCGCCGAGATCGCATTCGGGATCGCCAAGATAAGGCCAGAGCCGCGAGCAAGGCGCCTGTCGCTCGGCCTGGACGAGTGGCTTCACCGCTTTCGTGGGCGTGTTTTCCCTCTTACCGAGGAGGCGGCATTCGCCTATGGCGACATCATGGGAAATGCTTCCAGGCAAGGTCGCGCGATGTCCGTGCCGGACGGCATGATCGCCGCCGTCGCCCGGGTCAACCACGGAAAGCTTGCAACCCGCAACATCTCCCATTTCGAGCGTTGCGGGCTGGATCTGATCGATCCGTGGAAACAGTAGCCTATCCGGCCATGTTCATGACGGTCTCAGCAGCCGTCTTCTCCGCCAGCACCATGTAGTTCACGTCCATGTCCTTGGACCGCGACCAGCGGTCGGCGAGCGGGTTGTAGGTCACGCCGGAGCGGTCGATGATCGTCATGCCGGCGTCGGCAAGCGCCTTTTCGAGTTCCTCGGGCCGCACCAGTCTGCCGAACTGATGCGTGCCGCGCGGCAGCCAGCGCAGCACATATTCGGCGCCGATGATGGCGAGGCCGAGCGCCTTCAGGGTGCGGTTGATGGTGGCGACGAACATCAGGCCGCCGGGCCTGACCATCTCGCCGCACTTGCCGACGAAGAGATCGACGTCGGAAACGTGCTCGACCACTTCCATGTTGAGAATGACGTCGAACTGTTCGCCGGCCTCGGCCAGCGCTTCGGCGGTCGTCGCGCGATAGTCGACGGTCACGCCGCTTTCGGCCGCGTGCAGCTTGGCAACCTCGATATTGGTCTGCGAAGCGTCCGCCCCGACGACATAGGCGCCCAGCCTCGCCATCGGCTCGCACAGCAGGCCGCCGCCACAGCCGATGTCGAGGAAGCGCAGGCCCTCGAATGGCCGGGGCGCGCGCGGATCTCGACCGAATCTCACCGCCACCTGATCGCGGATATAGGCCAGCCGGACCGGGTTGAACTTGTGCAGCGGGCGGAACTTCCCGTTCGGATTCCACCATTCGGCGGCAAGCGCCGAAAAGCGTTCGACTTCTGCGATGTCGATGGTCGATCGTCGGGCTTCGGGCATCGTGACGGGTCTCCGTTTGAGTTCAATGAAGTCGGGTCACCGCCCGGAATGTCAAGTCGGTTTTGCCCGGCCGGCCGATCCGGCGCGGTGGCGGGAATGTCAGGAGCATCGCACCCGTCGCGTCGAATCATTGCCGATCCGGAACCGACAACCCTATATGCGGCGGCACCAATGCGCCCAACGGATCGGCCGGACATCTCATGCAGCCCATCATCTCGGTCTCGAACCTGTCGAAAACCTACGCCACCGGCTTCGAGGCGCTGAAGAATGTCAGTCTCGACGTCAGGAAGGGCGAAATCTTCGCCCTGCTCGGACCCAACGGCGCCGGCAAGACGACGCTGATCAACATCATCTGCGGCCTGGTCAATCCGGGCAGCGGCAGCGTGACCGTCGCCGGACACGACATCATCGCCGACTACCGGGAGACGCGCTATCGGATCGGCCTCGTGCCGCAGGAACTCGCCATGGACGCGTTCGAATCCGTGTGGGCGACCGTGTCGTTCAGCCGCGGCTTGTTCGGCAAGCCGGCCAATCCAGCGCATATCGAGAAGGTGCTGAAGGACCTGACGCTGTGGGACAAGAAGGACGCCAAGGTCATGACGCTGTCGGGCGGCA
>JAUYMV010000011.1 GCA_030698645.1 Mesorhizobium sp. | reverse complement strand
CAGGGCGGGCGCGACGGCGAGGCAGGCGAGAACCGTCGCGGCGGCCGAGGGCGCGGCGCGGCGCCGGCTGACGCCGTGGCGGGCGAGGCGGGCGCGCCCGCTGAAAAGCGCGGCGGCAACCGCCGCGAACGCTACAAGGGTCCGCGCGAGCCGCAGGCTCCGAAGGAGCCGAAGGTGCTCTGGCGGGCCGACGATTCCAAGCCGCCGCGTCCGCCCCGGCCGGAAGGCCAGCGCGACGAGCCGCGCAAGGATGGGCCGCGCCGGGATGGGCCGCGACCGGGCGGCCGCGACAAGGACCGGCGCCCCGAACGTTTCGAGGCGGCGCCGCCGAAGCGCGAGGAACGGCCGGGCGTGTTCGATCCGGATTCGCCCTTCGCCAAGCTCGCCGCCCTGCGCGACCAGTTGCGGAAGTAGGCCGGCCCGATCGTCATGGCGGCGGCCGGCAGTCAGCGCATCGACAAATGGCTGTTCTTCGCGCGCGTGGTGAAATCCCGTTCGCTGGCGGCAAAGCTCGTGCAGACCGGCGGCGTGCGGGTCAATTCGGCCAAGATCGACCAGCCTGCCTTCCCCGTGAAGCCCGGCGACGGGCTGACCATCTCGCTCGAGCGGCGCGTGATCGTCTATCGCGTTCTGCTGCCCGGCACGCGGCGTGGGCCGGCCGAGGAAGCCCGCGCGCTCTACGAGGATCTGACGCCGCCGCCGACGCCCAAGGAGGAGCGGTTGGATGTCGCCTTGCGTGACGCGGGCGCCGGGCGGCCGACCAAGCGCGACAGGCGCCTGACGGACCGGTGGCGCGACCAGGAGTAGGGCGGCGGGCGCCTGCCGACCGCCACCGCGCGAAGAGACCCGCGCGCGCTCCCAGAGTCATCCATATTCGGCTCGCCTGCGCGGCGGACCAGCACCGGGGCGGACGGGGAAGGTTCGCTGGAATAGCATTCTCCGCAGGCCGTTCCCTGTGGCAAAGCGGCCCTTGCACGCCGCCGGCAAAGCCGCTACCCAATCGCGTCCGCCCGCCTCGCCGTGCCTCTGGAGCCGCCCGATGACCTATGTCGTCACCGACAATTGCATCAAGTGCAAGTACATGGATTGCATCGAGGTGTGTCCGGTCGACTGCTTCTACGTGGGCGAGAACATGCTCGTGATCCATCCGGACGAATGCATCGATTGCGGCGTCTGCGAGCCGGAGTGCCCGGCCGACGCGATCAAGCCCGACACCGAGCCGGGTCTCGACAAGTGGC
Organism: Mesorhizobium sp.; assembly: GCA_030698645.1. Lineage (GTDB taxonomy): Bacteria > Pseudomonadota > Alphaproteobacteria > Rhizobiales > Rhizobiaceae > Mesorhizobium_A. Next base: position 4,488 of record JAUYMV010000011.1, on the reverse strand, counting down.
TGAAGATCAACGCCGACTTCGCCTCGGTCTGGCCGAACATCACGCAGAAGGGCGAGCCGCCCGCCGATGCGAAGGATTTCGACGGCATCGAAGGCAAGTTCGAGAAGTATTTTTCGCCGGAGCCGGGCGAGGGCGACTGACACAAGCACTTGTCCTACAAATTCATGTCGGCGCCTGCCGTAAAGGTATGGCTCCGATCGAATTCTTGCATTAGTTTGCCCGCCGACGAGCCGACCGCAACGAGACGGCCGCATCAACCAGGGGAAACGACCATGCCAGGCAAGAAGATACTGATGCTGACCGGCGAATTCACCGAGGAATACGAGATCTTCGTGTTCCAGCAGGGAATGGAGGCGGTGGGACACACGGTGCACGTGGTCTGTCCGGACAAGAAGGCCGGAGAGATCATCAAGACCTCGCTGCACGATTTCGAGGGCCACCAGACCTATACGGAAAAGCCCGGCCACGACTTCGTCATCAACAAGACGTTTTCCGAGGTCCGTCCCGAGCAGTATGACGCGGTCTACTGCGCCGGTGGGCGCGGACCGGAATATATCCGCACCGACAAGCGCGTACAGGCGATGGTGCGCCATTTCCACGAAGCGAAGAAACCGATCTTCACGATCTGCCACGGCGTGCAGATCCTGATCGCCGTCGACGGCGTGGTGCGCGGCAAGAAGGTCGCCGCGCTCGCCGCCTGCGAACCCGAAGTGACGCTTGCCGGCGGGACCTATATCGACCTGTCGCCGACCGACGCCTATGTCGATGGCACGATGGTGTCGGCCAAGGGCTGGACGGCGCTCGCCGCGTTCATGCGCGAATGCCTGAAGGTGCTGGGAACGCAGATCCACCACAGCGAGACCCAGTCGCGCGCCGCGTAGGACTTGCCGACCGCCGCGCGGATGGGCATGAGGGGCGATGACAGCCAGTTCGCCCATCCGCTCCGGCCGGTTCCCCGTGGTCGGCCATGCCATCGTTTCGGCCGACGGCATGATTGCCGATTCCGCGGGCCTTATGCCGCCGCGCTTGCGCAACGAGGCGGACTTCGCCCTGTTCCAGACGGCGCTCGACCGCGCCAGCGTCGTCGTGGTCGGCAGTCTCGGCCATCGGCGGCACCCCAATCCGGGGCGGCGGCGGCTGGTGTTCACCGGCACCGTCGCGAGCTTCTCGGCTGACGCGGCCGATCGCCTGGCGATGCTCTACAATCCCGCCGGCATGGCGCTTGGCGACGTGCTGGACGAGATGGATTTGCCCGACGGCGTCGTCGCGGTGACGGGCGGCATGCGCGTGTTCGACCACTTCCTGCCGCTGTTCGATGCGTTCGAGCTTGCCGAGGTCAATGATCTCGTGCTGCCAGGCGGGGTGGCGTGCTTCTCCAGTGCCCACCCGCGCGCCGCGCTCGCCGCAAGCGGTATGACGCCGGTCGAGACGCGGGTGATCGATGCCGCCAACAATGTCACGCTGACGCGCTGGACGCGGGCCGCGACGTCGATCTAGCCGCTGGGCGAGGGGCCGCTTGGTCGTTTGCCCGAACCGCGGAGCGAGAACTCAATCCCGCGCGAGCACGACGACGCGGTCGGCGGCCTCGTAGGTCAGCATGTCGGTGCGCACCGGATTGACCACCACGCCGCCCATGCCGCGATTGCCGGCATCGTCGCCGCGCTTGCGGCGATAGCCCAGCGCGACCTCGCCGCGCCGCCTGGCGGCATCGGCGATGGTGTGGAAGTTCACCGGCACGCCGAGGCGGACATAGTCGCCGACCGGACGCATGTAGATCTCGGAACCCTTCTCGTCGAGCAGGTCGTCGAAGATGGCGGCGAGATGCTCGTTTTCCGACGCCTGGGCGAGCATCAGGCTGACCAGCCTGTTGCTCACGACGAAATCGTCGGCCTTGGTGACCTCGGCGAGTTCGCGGTTTCGCACGTCGGTCATCTCCGAGACGATGCCGACATGGTGGCCGGCATTCTCGGCGATCTTGCGCAGGTGGAGCAGCGTCACCAGCGTGCGCGTGTCGGCCGGCTGCGCCGCCATGTGGTCGCTGTAGCCGAGAACGAGCACGTGATCGTAGGACGGCACGTCGAGAGCTTCGAGCGCGCCGCGGTTGCTGGTGTCGATGGCGCGATGCTCGACGGTCAGGTTCTCGCCGTGAAGGCGCAGGGACGCAACATCCTCGACGATGTCGGGCGTCCAGGCGCCGATCGTCAGCGTGGAGCCGGGCGCGACATATCGCGACAGCTCCTGGGCGATGGTCGGCCCGCGCCTGTTCCAGCCGAGGATCAGCGTCTTCTCCGGGCCGGGCTCCTGGCGGCGCGGCGCAACGATCGCCGCCTCGTCGATCTGCGGCGCGGTCGCCGCGAAGCGGATCGCCGCGTCGTCCTCGGCGATGATGATTGCCTTCACCCCCTTGGGGATCACCAGCTTCATCGGCGGGTTGAGATAGACCTTGCCCTTGCGGTCGCAGAGACCGATCAGCGTGGAGCTGTCATAGGCCATCACCGCCTGGCCGAATTGCTTGCCGGCGAGGTCGGGCTGTTCGGCCGTATAGATTTCGCAGCCGTCGAAATCGAGCAGCTCGGAATAGACCGCGGAGATGCCCGACTGGCGGCTGGAATGCACGACGATGCGCGCGATGAGGTCGTCGGCCAGGACCAGCTGGACCTCGCGCCCGCCGACGATGCGAGCGACTTCGGCGTTCTTGCCGTCGCGGATTTCGGCGGCGAGCCTGTAGGGCTCGGCTCGGCGCTTCGGATCGTTGACCAGCGCCAGGATCGTCTTGATGACCTGGGAATCCGGGTCCTCGCCTTCCGGCGAGACGACGATGATCGAGCGCGATTTTTGCGGATTGACGATGGCGAGATCGTAAAGGTCGGTCGGGTCGCCGCTACGGCAGACGATGCGCGTGTTGCCGAGCGAGGCAACCTTGGCGGCGATCTCGTCCTCCATCTCGACCTTGTCCTTGTCGGCCATGATGACGATGCGCGGCTTACCGCGGCTGGCATTGGCGATGACGAGTTCGGAGATGATGTCGAAGATCGACGGCGACCAGTTGAGGATGACGGTGTGGTCGGATTCCAGCACCTGGCTGCGGCCCTTGCGCAGTTCGTCGAGCTTGTTGTCGACGCCGGCCGAAAGCACGCCGATCAGCGCGGAGACGATGAAGATGCCGCCGAGCGTGACCAGCAGCATGACGATGCGGAACGGCCAGCCGGCGTCGCCACCCATGGTGCCGGCGTCGAGCGTGCGCATCAGCGACGCCCAGAAGGCCTCGAGGAAGCCGAGCGACTCGCCGCCCTCCGGCGCGATGCGGGTGACCGTCAGGAACAGCGCGGCGGCGGCGATGATGAGAATGGAGAGGATGGCCAGCCAGCCGATGAGCGCGATCGGCCCGGCGGCCATGGTCTTGTCGAAGGCATAGCGAAGCCTGTCGCCCAACGGCACTTTTTCGGTCATCGCCCGCCCCGGATGCGCCGGCGCCGGTCGCCCCCGACCGGCAGATGTGCCGCGCTCCCGAGCCATAGCGCCTGCACGGCCCGCTAGATAGCCCGACGGCCAAAATGCCGTGAAATTAGGTCGCGCGGCGGCCCGGGCGGGCCATCCCGGCGACTTCCGGCCCGGACCCTGCTATCGCCATCCGATCGATGGAGGTCGACGCATGAATGTCAGGCTGCTGGTCACCGGGTTCTCCGCCTTTCCGGGCGCGCCGGTCAATCCGTCGGAGGTGCTGGTGGAGCGACTGCGGCGCGATGCGCCCGGTTTCGACGGCGTCGATCTCGTCACCCGTGTGCTGCCGGTCGCCTATCAATCGATGCCGGGCCTGCTCGGCGCGCTTGGCGGGGAAGCCAGGCCGGATATCGCGATCCATTTCGGACTGGCCGAGACGGCAAAGGGGTTCCGACTGGAACGCATCGCGCGCAACCGCTCGTCGCTGCGCGCGGCGGACGCGGCGGGGTTCGTTCCGCGGACGCCGGCCATCGCCGTCGGCGGCCCGCGCGCCGCGCGGTCGTCGTTGCCCCTCGACGCCATCGCGGAGAGGCTTCGCGGGCTCGGTTTGCCGGTGCAGACCTCCGACAATGCGGGCGCCTATCTGTGCAACTATCTCTTCTACCAATCGTGCACCGGCGGCGTCGACGGTTTCCGGCCGGCCATGTCCGGCTTCGTGCACGTGCCATTTCTCGATACGCAGTTGGCCTCGATCCCGCCGCGCCGCGCATCGCGGCTCGCCTCACTGACCGAAGAAGAGCTGCTGCGCGGCGCCGTCGCCATCATGGAGATCTGCGTCGCGGCGGCCCAGGCGACGCGCTGCGGAGGTCGAAGCGCCTGAGACGCTTTCGCGCACATCATGCTTAGCGGATCGTTAATTCTTCTCCGGCAGAGTTAACGCTTGTTCGGGGATGGTCGAGGAGGCCGCAGCGGTGACGAAACGCGAGGCGCGGCAGGATGCGCCTGTGAAGGGTGGCAGAACGCGGCCAACGGCAAATTCAGGACGAT
>JAUYMV010000003.1 GCA_030698645.1 Mesorhizobium sp. | reverse complement strand
CCACGACCGGTACAGGGGCCAGGATATCGCGGTCGGCGGCGCGGGGTTCGGTGGCACGATCGGCGAGGTAACGACAAACTCCTTCGCGTCCCCCGGCAACAAGCTCAACTATTCGAGCCAGACGGTCCGCATCTCGGCGATCTATCAGTTCGGCGGCGACGACCAGCCGCCGCCTGCATATCTCACCGCGAGCGACTGGACCGGATTCTACATCGGCGGCGGCCTGACGATGCAGAACCATGCCCTGGAGTTCCTCAACAGCACGATGCGCCTGTCGATGACCAACAACCAGACCGGCGTGACCGAGGTCTATGAGCCATCTCAGGCCTACAATGGCGATTCGATCGGCGGTCACCTGTTGGCCGGCTACTCGCATCAGTTCGGCCGCTTCGTCCTCGGCGCCGAAGCCGATGTCGAATTGAACAGCCGATTCAGCCGCGATGCGAGTGTTCCCGATTCCGCCTTCGGCGGGGCGGCTGGTCCGGAGTGCCTCAACCCGCCCAGCGGCGTCCCGTCCATTCCCCCCGGGCACTTCGGTTGCGTCGGGTTGCGGCAGAATTTCGGCGAGGTGAAAACCTATGGCCATGTCCGTGCGAAACTGGGCGTCGAGGTCACGCCCGCGCTGATGACCTTTGTGACGGGTGGCCTCGCTGTCGGACGGGCGCCCGACTACTTCTCGGTGACCGCGAGTGGCATCATCGTCAACAACCCCAGCTCGCCGCTCGCCGGCCAGGCGACCGTCATTCGAACGGGCGTTGACAAGGTTATTCTCGGCTATTCGATCGGCGGCGGCGTCGAGGTCAAGGTCAGTCAGAACCTTCGCCTTCGCACCGAATACATGTATGACGACTACGGCACCGTCGAGCAGTTGCCGCTGGGCGGCGCGGGGTTCGGCGGCACCTTAGGCGATCTGACGACAAACAGCTTTGTCGGCATCGGCAACGGCGGTGTCACGCAGTCCCACATTTCGAGCCAGACGGTTCGCGTATCGGCAATCTACCAGTTCTGACGCGGCCGGCCCAAGGCGTCAGGTTGGCCTGGGCGGCCCACATTGCGGTGTTTGCCGCAAGGCGCTATCGGGGAAGCCCATCGAACCGGTGACACCTTGACGGCCTACCCCACCCAAACACCCTACGACGGCGCCTCGCGTCCGTTCACGATCGGTCTGAAGCCCATGGACGCGGGCGACTGGATCGCGCCTTGCGACTGCCTGCTCGAAATGCTTGGCGAAAAGGAGCGCCTGAACCGGGAGCTTCCCCGGCAGGTCCATGTCGAGGAGCCTGGGACGGAGGCGTCGCAGCGCGAGCTGCTGGACCTGCTCGCCGACCACCTTGTCTCCTGTCAGCCTGATACCTATCGCCGCGACGGAGGTGCCATGGTCATCGCCGGCGGCCGTCGCATCGATCTCGCAAACAGCGACCTCTCGCCACTTCGCACCGCCGCCTCCCTCGTCGCCGACGATCTCGTGCTGATGCGGCGCGGCGAAGACGGCTGGCGGCTCGCCGCGGCGTCGCTCTGCTTTCCGTCGTCCTGGACGCTGTCGGAAAAGTTCGGCCGGCCCCTGCAGGAGATCCACGATCCCGTCCCCGGCTTCGGCAGCGGCACGCGGACCGCCGACATCATCAACCGCATCTTCGACAATCTGCCGCCGGGCCAGCCGGTCATCCGCTGGAACTGGTCGCTGCAGGGCGATCTCACCCTCTACAAGCCGCTCTCCTCGACCGAGCGCGACGAGCGCGCCGGAGCGATGCCCGCGCGTTTCGCTGGCGGCGCCGCCGGCGCCTTCATCCGCGTCGAGCGCCAGACGCTGCGCAAGCTGGCGGTCTCCGGCGACATCGCCTTCACCATCGGCATCCACCTCGATCCGATGAACGCCCTTGCGCTCCAGCCCGACGGCGCGCGGGTCGCGCGGCTGCTGGCCGAACAGCTGGAGGGCCTCGATTCCGCGCAACTGGCCTACAAGGGACTGGCCTCCGACCGCGACCGGCTCGCCGCCGATCTGCGCGCGATCGGCCGGCAACCAATTGCCGGGAATCCGGTTTCTTCTTTATTGTGACAAGGTATTGTGATTAAGCCCCGGCTTCCGGATCGCGGAAAAGTGCGGGTTTGCAGGAGTTTTTGAAAAATGGCTGAGCGGAAATGGCCGGTCTACGGCGAAATCACCGGGCCGATCGTGATGATCGGGTTTGGGTCGATCGGCCGCGGCACGCTGCCGCTCATCGAGCGTCATTTCAAGTTCGACGCCTCGCGCATGACTATCATCGACCCACGCGATGCCGACCGCAAGCTGGTCGATGATCGCGGCATCGCGTTCGTCCAGGAGAAGGTGACGAAGAAGAACTACAAGAAGCTGCTCACCCCGCTCCTGACCAAGGGTGGCGGCCAGGGCTTCTGCGTCAACTTGTCGGTCGACACCGGCTCGGTCGATCTGATGCGGCTCTGCCGCAAGCTCGGCGTGCTCTACATCGACACCGTCGTCGAGCCGTGGCTCGGCTTCTATTTCAACACCGAAGCCGACAATGCCAGCCGCACCAACTACGCGCTGCGCGAGACGCTGCTCGAGGAAAAGCGCGCCAATCCCGGCGGCACGACCGCCGTGTCGACCTGCGGCGCCAATCCCGGCATGGTGTCGTGGTTCGTCAAGCAGGGCCTCGTCAACCTGGCGCGCGACCTCGGGATCGATTTCGAGGAGCCGGCCGCGACGGATCGCGAAGGCTGGGCGAAGCTGATGAAGAAGTCCGGCGTGCGCGGCATACATATCGCCGAGCGCGATACCCAGCGCACGAAGAATCCAAAGCCCTTCAACACGTTCTGGAACACCTGGTCCGTCGAGGGCTTCATTTCGGAAGGACTGCAGCCGGCCGAGCTCGGCTGGGGCACACATGAAAAATGGATGCCGGAGAATGCCAGGAAGCACAAGCAGGGCTCGAAGGCCGGCATCTATCTGGAGCAGCCCGGCGCCAACACGCGTGTGCGTACCTGGTGCCCGACGCTCGGCCCCCAGTACGGCTTCCTGGTGACCCACAACGAAGCGATCTCGATCGCCGATTTCTTCACGGTGACCAGCAAGAAGGGCAAGGCGACCTACCGTCCGACCTGTCACTATGCCTATCATCCCTGCAACGACGCGATCCTGTCGCTGCACGAGATGTTCGGCGCGGCCGGCCTGGCGCAGCCGGTGCAGCACGTCCTCGACGAACACGAGCTCGTCGACGGCATGGACGAGCTTGGCGTGCTGCTCTACGGCCACGACAAGAACGCCTACTGGTATGGTTCGCACCTCACCCTCGACGAGGCGCGCAAACTTGCGCCCTACCAGAACGCCACCGGGCTGCAGGTCACCTCGGCCGTCCTGGCCGGCATGGTGTGGGCGGTCGAAAATCCCGAGGCCGGCATCGTCGAAGCCGACGAGATGGATTATCGCCGCTGTCTCGAGGTGCAGATGCCGTATCTCGGGCCCGTCCAGGGCTACTACACGGACTGGACGCCGCTCGACAATCGTCCCGGCCTGTTCCCCGAGGACATCGACAAGAAGGACGCATGGCAATTCCGCAACGTGCTGGTGCGCTGAGCCGGAAAGAGCCGACGGCACCCATTCGCCGACTTGCTTTCGCCGACATATCGCGCGATGCAGGACGCGAGGGACAACAGGAGGATCATCCGGGATGTCAAACGCGCGCAATCTCTACATAGGCTTGGCACTGGCGGGCGCGACGTTCGTGGCGGGCTGCCAGTCGAGCGGTCCCGGGCCCGGACCGGTTGCCGTTCAACCGGCCGGCGTCGAGGGCGACTGGCTGAGCACGGACGGCGTGGCCCTGTCGCGCTTCACCGGCGGCGCCTTCGAGACGCTGGCCGTCGACACCGGCAACAAGCTGGCGACCGGCTCCTACCGCTACAGCGATGCAAAGACGATCGAGATTTCGGTCACCTCGATCATCCGGCAGACCACGTCGAGCGTGAACTGCGCGCTGGTCACGCAGCAGCAGCTGAATTGCACCAGTTCCGGCGGGCAGCAGTTCATCCTGGTGCGCCGACAAGCCGGAGCGGTCTGACCACGGCTACTCTGCTGGCGCCCCGGGCGGGCGCCAGCAGGGTCGCCCGGACGACCCTTCCATACCGCGACATACCGCGCCTGGCCGCCGTTCACCCTACCTCCGATCTCGCGACGGGATTGCCCGAGGACGGCGGCTTGGCAGCCAAAAAGTCCATCGGCCGACCGTCTCCCGCGCATTTCCACGGTCCGGAATCCGCTTGCATCGCTGGCGGTCAGGTGTGAAATTGCCGCGACAGCCTCTGAAACAAAGCCGACACGAAGATGCGTTAAGGCGTCTTTGAACGGAAATAACGGGAGACATCAAATGAAGAAGACCGCACTCGTCGCCGCCCTGTCGGCGTCGGTCCTGGGACTTTCGACCGCCGTGTCCTTCGCCGACTACACGCTGAACATCATGCACATCAACGACTGGCACAGCCGCATCGAATCCAACAACAAGTTCGAATCGACGTGCTCGGCCGAGGAAGAGGGCAAGGGCGAGTGCATTGGCGGCGCGGCGCGCCTCGTCACGGCGATCGCGGATCGCCGCAAGGCGCTGGAAGGCCAGAACGTGCTGCTGCTCAACGGCGGCGACAACTTCCAGGGTTCGCTGTTCTACGCGACCTACAAGGGCGCGGTCGAAGCCGAGTTTCTCAACCTGATGAAGTTCGACGCCATGACCGTCGGCAACCATGAGTTCGACGACGGCGAGCCGGCGCTGAAGACTTTTCTGGACATCGTCAAGTTTCCCGTTCTCTCCGCCAACGTGCTGGCAAGCCACAAGTCGACGATTGGCGACCGCGTGAAGCCGTCCGTCGTGCTCGAGGTCGGCGGCGAGAAGATCGGCATCGTCGGGGCGGTCACGAAGGACACGCCCGAAATCGCTTCGCCGGGTCCCGACATCCTGATCGCCGACGATATCGCCGCGATCACCGCGGAAGTCGAGAAGCTGACGGCCGAGGGCGTCAACAAGATCATCGCGCTGACCCATGTCGGCTATCCGCGCGACAAGGAGCTGATCGCCAGGATTCCGGGCGTCGACGTGGTCGTCGGCGGCCATTCGCATTCGCTTCTGTCGAACACCGACGCCAAGGCCGAAGGCCCGTATCCGACGATGGTAGACAACCCCGGCGGCTACAAGGTGCCGGTCACGCAGGCGGCGTCCTACTCGAAATATCTCGGCGAGTTCACGGTGACGTTCGATGACGCCGGCGTGGTCAAGGAGGCCAAGGGCGATCCGCTGTTCCTCGACAATTCGATCAAGGCGGACGAAGCGGTGCTCGCGCGCATCCAGGAACTCGGCGCGCCGATCGAGGAGCTGAAGAACAAGGAAGTGTCGGAAACGACGGCGGCGATCGACGGCGACCGCAAGTCCTGCCGCGCGGTCGAGTGCTCGATGGGCAATCTGATTGCCGACGCCATCCTCGACCGCGTCAAGGCGCAGGGCGTGACCATCGCCATCCAGAATGGCGGCGGCATCCGCGCCTCGATCGACCAGGGCGTCATCACGATGGGCGAGGTTCTGACCGTGCTGCCGTTCCAGAACACGCTGGCGACCTTCCAGCTGACTGGCGCCGACCTCAAGGCGTCGATCGAGGCAGGCCTTTCCGAGATCGAGGAGGGCAAGGGCAAGTTCCCACAGGTCGCCGGCCTGAAATACTCCTTCGACAAGTCGGTCGCGCCGAACGGCGGCCGGCTGAAGTCGCTGGAAGTCATGGAAGGCGGCGCGTGGGTTCCGATCGACGAG